>JAHECK010000075.1 GCA_024641785.1 Flavobacteriales bacterium
CGCGAAGCACGAAGTAAAAAAATCCGAAGATCAAATTCTCAAAACTCAAACTCCAACTCTAACTCTTGTTAACTAGTTTATCGCTTTATTGGAATGAGATTTCACATTTTGAAAAGTTAAAATATTGCTTGAAAAGAAGCATACAGCCCTGACGTTAAAAGTCAGGATCTTGATCAAAACATCAAGATTTGAGTCATTAGCAAGAGGCTTACACTTTTTTACTTGGTCACTTCTTTACTCATTTTAAAACGTGACGGATTACTCGTACGCGCAAGGCCGTCATGCTGGCTTCTCGTGAATGCTCCCTGTCGGTCGCATTTCGAACCGGTTCGACTCCGTGTGACCTTATAAAAAAACCAACCCTTTATTTAATGGATAAAATTCTAGCGAATTCGTGACGGATTACTCGTACGCGCAAGGCCGTCACGCTGGCTTCTCGTGAATGCTCCCTGTCGGTCGCATTTCGAACCGGTTCGACTCCGTGTGACCTTATAAAAAAAACCAACCCTTTCAGGTTGGTTTTTTTTGAGGTCACGGACGGATTCGAACCGCCGTAAAAGGTGTTGCAGACCTCTGCCTAGCCACTCGGCCACGTGACCATTATTTTGGTGGCGCTAAAATAATGAAATCATTCTTTTAACAAACATTTTTCAGTCTTCAATTATAATTGCCACATTATCAACATCTCCGTTAATAGGAGGTGCTACTTTAGTTACTTTAACGTATATTTTCTCGCAAAGTTCAAACTCATTTTTCAATGCATTATGAATTCGCAGGCCCACATGTTCAATCAATTTCGAACGTATATTCATTTGCTCCACCACTATTTCATTCACCCGCACATAATCTACAGTCGCATTTAAATCGTCGTTCTCGGCCGCCAAAGTGAAATCTAAATACAAATGTACATCTACAATGTATTCGCCTCCAATTAGACTTTCCTCCTCCATGCAACCATGGTTGGAAAATACTTTTATATTATTGACCTCTATTTTATGCATTTGCAAATTTTTCTAAGCCACTATCCATTCTTCGAAGCACTTCTTCTTTTCCTAATAATGCACATATATCAAACATCGAAGGTCCCATTCCTTGACCGGTAACCAATAATCTAAAATTTGGTAAAACCGCTCCAAAACCTAATCCTCTCACTTCAATAAATGCCTTAAATGCATCTTCGATCATTTGAGATTTAAATTCTTTCACATCATTTAAGGTCGCTTTAAGCTCCTCCATTATCGCAGGTGTTTCATCCTTCCATTTTTTACGGAGCGTTGTTTCATCAAATTCTGTTGGGGCTTTAAATAAATAAATCCCACCCACTAACATATCTTTAACAAATGTGGAGCGTTCTTTCATTATTCCACATACCTGATCTACATAGTCATGTTTCTGTTCAATCCCTTCTTCTTTTAATAGCGGAAGTAACAATTCTGCTAATTCGCTATTTGGCGTATTTCGAAAATACTGCTCCTGAAACCATTTCGTTTTATTGGGATCAAATTTAGCTCCCGCTTTATTCACTTTTTCAAAAGAGAAGGCTTCTACTAATTCATCTAAGGAAAACAACTCTTGATTATCGCCAGGATTCCATCCTAACAGGGCTAGCATATTTAAAAAAGCTCCTTTAAAATATCCTTGTTCGCGATAACCTGAAGAAACATTTCCTGTTTCAGGATCGGTCCAGTTTAAAGGAAATACTGGGAATCCCAATCGGTCTCCATCTCTTTTACTCAATTTCCCATTTCCATCTGGTTTTAAGATCAATGGTAAATGAGCAAATTCAGGTCTGCTTTCCTCCCATCCTAAAAAACGATACAATAATATATGGGTTGGTGCAGAAGGTAACCATTCTTCACCTCGAATAACATGTGTTATTTTCATTAAATGATCATCGACCACATTCGCCAGATGATAAGTAGGCATCCCATCGGATTTAAAAAGCACCTTATCATCAAGACTTGAGGATTGAACAACTATTGATCCTCTGATCAAATCATCAAAGTGAATTTCTTCCTTTCCTGGAACCTTTAATCGGATCACATAAGGAAGTCCTTTTGCTAAATGTTCCTGAACTTCATCAGCCGATAAGGTC
This sequence comes from Flavobacteriales bacterium, assembly GCA_024641785.1. GTDB lineage: Bacteria > Bacteroidota > Bacteroidia > Flavobacteriales_D > JAHECK01 > JAHECK01. Next base: position 2,096 of record JAHECK010000075.1, read on the forward strand.
AAAGAATTTTTCATCGTCAAACGGCTAATCGCATTATACTGTCGATCCGCAGCCCCTTCTTTTACAAGTCGTTCGCGCATTTGCTCCAGTTCTTCGGAAGTATCAAAAGCATAGTAGGCATGTCCAGATTCGATCAATTGATCTGCATATTTACGATAGATCTCTTTTCGATCCGATTGGCGATATGGGCCAAAATCTCCTCCAATGCCAAAACCTTCGTTTGGTATTATTCCACACCATTTTAAAGATTCTAAAATATAATCTTCAGCTCCTTCAACATAGCGGGTTTGATCGGTATCTTCAATTCGTAATAAAAAATCACCCCCATGCTTTTTTGCAAATAAATAGCAATATAAGGCGGTTCTAACCCCTCCCATGTGCAAAGGTCCGGTTGGACTTGGTGCAAATCGAGTTCTAACTTTACTCATCATTTTATCTTACTTATTGTTAAATGCCGACATCGTTAATTCTGCCCCAATACTGACGAATGAATGAATGATCTCAATACTTTTATCAATTCTTTCTTCTAATGCCATTTCTTCATCTTCGGGCCATTCACTCAATACATAATCAACCTGTCGCCCACGTTGAAAATCACTTCCTACTCCAAATCGAAGCCTTGGATATTCACTCGTACCTAGGATATTTTCGATATCTTTTAGTCCATTATGACCGCCATTACTCCCCTTCGTTTTTAAACGCAAGGTTCCAAAAGAAAGGGCGAGATCGTCGGTAATAATTAAAATATTTTCCCTGCTGATATTCTCTTCTTTCATCCAATAATTCACCGCCTTACCCGAAAGATTCATATAGGTAGTAGGTTTAATGCATATCAAGGTTCGTCCTTTATAACGCATTTCACCCTTAAAGGCATATCGTGCTGAATCAAAAGAAAAATTGGATGCCCTTGCCAGAGCATCCAATATTTTAAAACCAATATTATGGCGTGTATTTCTGTATTCAGGACCGATATTCCCTAATCCTACTATCAAATATTTCATGAAAATATGATAAGATGGAACTTTTGGTCAACTAAAAGAGGTTCTGAATTATGATTCAGCTCCCTCAGCACTTGCTTCAACTCCTTCAGCACCTTCTTCAGCAGCAGCCTCAGCCTCAGCTTCAGCTTCTTCTTCTTCTTCAACTGAAATACGAGATCTTTTGATACCACATATTACAGCATTTGCAGGCTCAAGGATCGTTAAACCAGGAAGTTTCACTTCAGAAACACGGATTTTTTTACCAATTCTAAGATTAGTAATGTCGATATCGATCGTTTCAGGGAATGCAGATGGCAATCCTTTTAAACTTAAAGTTCGATAAATTACAAGTAATCGACCTCCGTTTCTAACTCCTATTGAATTTCCTGTTAAACGAACAGGAAGATCCACTTTTACTTCACGTTTATCGCTAAGCTCAATAAAGTCAGCATGAATTACTTTATCAGTAACTGCATGGAATTGATATTCTTTTGCAATGGCCATATATTTACTGCCATCGATATCGATCTCAATTTTATATACATCAGGAGTATATATTAATTTACCCAGTTCGATAAGTTTTACAGAGAAGTGAATTTGTTTTTCTCCTCCATAAATTACACATGGCACTAAACCTTGTCTTCTAAGTGCCTTTGTATCTTTTTTCCCTACGTTCTCTCTTAGAGAACCGCTCAATGATACTGTTTTCATTTTCTATTGTTTTATTTAATTTATTATGCTATAAAATGACTGCTAATCGAGTCAAAATTTTCTACTCTTTTAATTACATCTCCAAATAATTCAGCAACAGATAGTACCTTTATCTTATCACTCTTTATCTTTTGTGGTATGGTATCAGTAATTATTAATTCTTTTAAAAACGATTTTTCAATTCGTTCAAGTGCCGGTCCGGAAAGAACTCCGTGTGTACATACTGCGCGTACTGAATTAGCTCCGTTTTCAATCATTTTCTCTGCAGCCAATGTTAAAGTACCTGCTGTATCGATAATATCATCTACTAAAACCACATCTTTTCCGGTCACATCCCCTATGACTGTCATCCCTTCGATCTGATTTGCAACTTTTCTTTGTTTGTAGCAAATGGCCATATCCACATTTAAATACTTTGCGTAGGCATTTGCTCTTTTTGTTCCTCCTGTATCGGGAGCAGCCATAAGCAAATTATCCATTTTCAAACTCTTCAAATAAGGGAGAAAAATGGTAGAAGCATATAAATGATCCACAGGAACTTCAAAAAATCCCTGAATTTGATCTGCATGAAGATCCATTGTCATTACACGATCAACACCGGCGGCGGTTAGTAAATTGGCCACCAATTTTGCCCCAATTGCAACACGTGGCCGATCTTTTCTGTCTTGACGAGCAAAACCAAAATAAGGCATAACTGCAACGATTCGATGAGCCGAAGCACGTTTTGCCGCGTCGATCATCAACAATAATTCAAATAAATTATCACTCGGCGGCATGGTAGACTGTATAATAAATACATCCTGCCCACGAATTGATTCTTCAAAAGACACAGTAAATTCCCCATCGCTAAAACGGGTCAGTTTTCTTTTACCTACAGAAGTACCATAGCTTTTGGCTATTTTCTCAGCCAATTCCTCTGATTCACTTCCTGCAAATATCCTTACTTGAGTTAACACTATCGTAGATTTTTAGGGGCGCAAAGTTATTGATATTCAGTATTAAAAACAACAAATATTTAGGCCTTTTTGTAAAAGCTTCTCTTTTAAATTTAAAATCAGTTTTAAACGCCCTTTTCAATCCCTAAATCAATGCTTTAAATATTCAAATAATTGGAATCATATTGCCTCTTATCATTGTAAGTATCAACTAAAATCGGATATTTGTTTTCCACTCATTTCAAGACCTATTTTCCAGTTATGGATCAAGTTATTTTTATTTTTTTAATTATTACTTCTCTTGCTTTAATTGGAGTACTATTTCTGCTTGCAAAAATGCGCAAAACTAATGGTCCGATTACAAATGATGCAGAAAGAGCCGGAATAGCAAAGGAATTGGAATTGCTTAAACTTTCTTATTTAGAATTAGAAAGCAGATGGAGAGAAGAACAAAAATTAGTAAAGGAGAAAGAAGAATTAGTTCGGAATATTGAAAATAATTTTACCCGAACAAAAGCTGAACTTGATAATTCGGATAAGAATTTAGCTAAGGAATCAGAACAAAGCGCTCTTTTAACAAAAAAACTCGAGGATCTGGCAAAGGTCTTAACCTTAGAAAGAGAAGAGAGAAGTAATATCAATGCTCAATTAAAAGCACAAGAAGAACGCGTTGAAAGTCAAAAGAAGGAAGTAGATAACATCCAAAAGCGTTTTACTGAACAATTTGAAGTGCTTGCCAATAAAATTCTTGAAGAAAAGACACAAAAATTTTCAGAGCTCAATAAAGATAAACTCGATCAGATCTTAGCTCCCTTAAATCAAAATTTAAAGGAATTTGAAAAAGTAGTAAGAGAAACTTACGATGTTGAAGGGAAGCAACGACACAGCCTTGGTGAAGAAGTTAAGAAATTAATGGAATTAAATATGGCCATTAGTCAGGAGACGAAAGACCTTACCGAAGCGCTTAAAGGTTCGCCAAAACAGCAAGGTGATTGGGGTGAAACCGTTCTTGAAAATATCCTGGAACAGTCGGGAATGACCAAAGGCCGAGAATATTTTATTCAGGAAAGCCTTAGAGATGAAGCTGGAAATATCATCAAGAATGAAGAAGGTAAGATCATGCGCCCCGATGTTATTGTTCAATATCCCGATAAACGAAAGGTGATCATCGACTCTAAAGTTTCGCTTAGCGCCTATGTTGAGTTTACATCTTCTCCAAATAAAGAAGAACAGGAAAAGGCACTAAAAAGACATCTTCTCTCTGTAAATAAGCACATTGATGATCTGAATTCAAAATCTTATGCAAAGTATGGTTCGGACCTCGATTTTGTAATGATGTTCGTTCCTATTGAAGGAGCATATATTTTATCGATGCAGGGAAATCCAAATTTATGGAACGAAGCCTATAAGAAAAACGTATTATTGATCAGTCCGACTAACTTAATTGCTGCTCTTCGGCTCATCGTTGATATGTGGGATAGAGATAAGCAAAGTAAAAATGCCGAAGAAATAGCAGAAAGAGGAGGGAAATTATATGAGAAATTTGTTGGCTTTTTGCAATCGATGGAAGAGATTGGAGCTTCATTAAAAAAATCTCAAGGTAGCTATGAGAAAGCAATAAGTCAGCTTTCGGAAGGACGAGGAAATTTAGTAAACCAAGCCAAGCAATTAGAACACCTTGGTATTAAGTATAATAAGTCAAAACAGATACCCATCTCCTTACTCAATGATTCAGATGATGATAGTCTCTCACTAGAAGAAAAAAATGAATAAATCAATCCTTACCGACTATCACTTAATTTATAAAGTCTTTTAATTTTACCCTTTAATTTGCAAGGCGAGAACAAAGAATGATTTACACCGATAAGAAAAAGCAGCATAAATACGATATCGCTTATTTAAGGATGGCACTTGAATGGGCTAAACTTTCACATTGTAAGCGAAAACAAGTAGGTGCCTTGATCATTAAAGACGGAATGATCATCTCCGATGGTTATAATGGAACCCCAACGGGGTATGAGAATGATTGTGAAGATGATGAGGGAACTACGAAGTGGTATGTTCTGCATGCAGAAGCGAACGCCTTAATGAAACTCGCAAGAAGTGGGAATCACTCCACCGGAGCTACCCTTTATATTACCATGTCTCCATGTAAAGAGTGTTCAAAATTGATCCACCAGGCAGGAATATCCCGCATTGTTTACATCAATAGATATAAAGAAGATGCCGGTCTTAAATTTTTAGAAGATTGTGGTTTAGAAACCATGCATATTGAGGATCCTTATAAAGAAGAACTATGACGAAGTCGACCACAAATACAAATCCCTTCTATCCAATAATCATCGCATTACTGGTTGTTATCGTTGTCTTCTCCTGGGGTATTTACCAAAAGTTAAGTGATCAGCCGGTAGGATTTTCAAACATCAGAAATAAATCAAATTCACAAAAGCTTTCTCAATTGATCACCTATATTGATGAGTATTACGTTGATACCATTCAAAAGGAAAAACTAATCGATGTAGCGATCCAACAAATATTGCAAGACCTCGACCCTCATTCCTATTACATAAGCAGGGATGAAATGAGAAGAATGAATGAGCCTTTAGAAGGGAATTTTCAAGGAATAGGAGTTGAATTTAACATCATCAGAGATACCCTGGTAGTGATAAATGTTGTTCCTGACGGTCCTTCCGATAAAGTAGGCCTTTTACCGGGAGATCGAATTCTCTTCGTTGATTCTGTTGTAATTGCCGGAATCGGTTTGACGAATGATGATGTGTTTTCAAAACTGAGAGGAGAAAAAGGAAGTAAAGTGATTGTAGAAGTACAACGAATGGGGAGCAAGGAAATTATTGAATTCGTAATCACACGCGATAACATTCCGATCAATAGCCTTTCAAGCGCTTACATGATCAATGAAAATACGGGATATACAAAATTGATCCGTTTCTCAAGAACGACTTCCGAAGAATTTAACAGTGCTACCGAACAGTTATTAACCCAAGGAATGAAAAATCTGATCCTTGATCTTAGAGGAAATGGAGGCGGTTATTTAAATGCTGCCATCGCCATCTGCGACGAGTTTCTTATTAAAAACAGATTGATCGTTTATACCGAAGGTAAATCACAAGCCAGAAGAAATAATTACTCTACTAATACAGGTGAATTAGAAGACATTAATGTGATCATTATTATCGATCAAAATTCAGCATCCGCAAGTGAAATTGTAGCCGGAGCGATCCAGGATAATGACCGAGGAGTAATCGTTGGCCGACGTTCTTTCGGTAAAGGACTGGTACAAACCCAGCTCGATCTATCCGACGAGTCTGCAATTCGACTTACTACTGCACGCTACTACACACCTACCGGAAGGAGCATTCAACCTTATGGAATTGGAATCGATTATGAAGAAGAATTCTATCAACGCTATGAAAATGGTGAACTCGAAATTCAAGATAGTATCCATGTGGTCGATTCTTTAAAATTTATCACTCCAGGCGGAAATACAGTTTATGGCGGAGGTGGAATTGTACCTGATATTTTTGTTCCTTTTGACACTACTTATCGTACGTCTTATTTCACCCATGTAATTTACTCCGGTGCCATCAATGATTTCGCATTCGATTATGCCGATAAACACCGAAGTGAATTAAGAACGATCAGTCCAGATGATGAAGGATCCTACTTTGTAGATGGCTATAAATTAAGTGATGCTATCTTTTCTTCTTTTCTGGAATATACTGCAGAATTAGGTTTTAAAGCAACAAAAGAAGATCTGCGAAAGTCGGAAGCGATGGTAAAAAATCGTTTAAAAGCTTTGATCGCAAGGAATATCTGGGGGAATGAGATCTATTATAAGATCCTTAATCAAATGGATACTGATATTGATGCGGCTTTGAAAGTGGCAAGGGAGGAGATAAATTAGAATGTAGAAAGAAAAATAGACCGAAGACGGAAGACCGAAAAAAATGCGAAATATGAAAAAAGGGTCAGATGTCAGATGTCAGATGTCGGGTGTCCGATGATTAAAAGTTCAAAATTCACTGTACCTGAGTAAGAAAGAAATCCTAAACTCTAAATCCTAAATCCTAAATAAATTCAAAATTTAAATGTTCAAAATTTAAATGTTCAAAATTCATTGTCTCCCTGAGCTTGTCGAAGGGTCTTAGGGTAGATGAAGAAATCCTAAGCTCTAAACCTGTCCGCCTTTGGAGGATCCTAAATCTTAAATAAGTTCAAATTTCAAAATATAAATGTTCAAAAAGGGATTTGTTTATGAGCAAAGGTTTTGAAATTATTTAGGATTTAGAACTTTGTGCTTTGTGCTTGAACTTGTTCAATCTGCGGGAAACTTTTTAAAAAATAAATTAAATCCTGGTCAACACTAATCAGGGAATGTCAGATTTCTTCTCGCTTCCTTTGGTCTACGTATCGCAGTGAAGTAGACGTGTCTTCCAACCTTTTTTTTGTCTTCGTGCTTCGCGCTTCTATCCTTTTATATCTTCTTCAAAACATTTCTGAAACTGGCTCTTTCTTCAATGATAGCGTAAAGGCTATCAATAGCGACTCGCTCTTGTTTCATTGAATCCCGCTCGCGAATGGTTACCGTATGGTCTTCCAAGGATTGATGATCAACGGTAATACTATAAGGTGTTCCAATAGCATCTTGTCGTCGGTAGCGTTTTCCAATACTGTCTTTTTCGTCGTACTGAATCGAGAAATCATATTTTAAAGTACCGAATATTTCGCGTGCTTTTTCCGGTAAACCATCTTTTTTGATCAGAGGTAAAATGGCTGCTTTTATAGGAGAAAGTGCCGGCGGAAGATTCAATACCACTCTGCTGCTTCCATCTTCCAGTTCCTCATCTTTTAAACAAGAACTGAATACGGCGAGGAACATTCGGTCGAGACCGATCGACGTTTCCACTACATAAGGAACATAATTTTTATTCTCTTCAGGATCGAAATACTGTAGTTTTTTACCTGAAAATTCTTCATGTGCTTTGAGATCAAAATCGGTTCTGGAATGAATTCCTTCCAATTCCTTAAATCCCATTGGGAAATCGAATTCTATATCCGCAGCAGCATTGGCGTAATGCGCTAATTTAAGATGGTCATGAAAACGATAATTCTCATCGCCTAATTCCAATGCTTTATGCCAGTTGATGCGGAAGCTTTTCCAGTATTCATACCATTTCAATTCCGTTCCCGGTTTTACAAAAAATTGCATTTCCATTTGTTCAAATTCGCGCATTCTGAAAATAAACTGACGGGCGATGATCTCATTTCGAAAGGCTTTTCCAATCTGTGCGACTCCAAAAGGGATTTTTAATCTACTTGTTTTTTGAACATTTAAAAAATTCACAAAGATCCCCTGGGCGGTTTCAGGTCGAAGATAGACCGTTGATGCTCCATCAGCGGTAGAACCCAATTCGGTGCTGAACATCAAATTAAACTGACGCACATCGGTCCAGTTTTTACTTCCTGAAACAGGATCGGCTATTTCCAATTCTTCGATCAATGCTTTTACATCTTTAAGATCTTCTTCCTCTAAAGCCTTTTTAAAACGCTTATTGATCTCTTCAATTTTAGTAGCGTTTCGAACCACGTTTGGATTGGTTCTTCGAAACTCTGCTTCATCGAATTGATCTCCAAAACGATTTAGTCCTTTTGCCACCTCTTTATCGATCTTCGCTTCAATTTTAGCGAGATAATCCTCGATAAGCACATCGGCTCGGTATCTTTTTTTAGAATCCTTATTATCGATCAAGGGATCGTTGAAGGCATCGACATGACCTGAAGCTTTCCATGTAGTAGGATGCATAAAAATGGCGGCATCGATACCGACAATATTTTCCTGCATTTTAACCATGGCGGTCCACCAATATTGCTTGATATTGTTTTTAAGCTCTACTCCCATTTGCCCATAATCGTAGGTGGCGCTAAGGCCATCATAAATTTCACTGGACGGAAAAACAAATCCATACTCTTTTGCATGGGAAATAATCTTCTTTAATGGGTCTTCATTTTTTTGCATGGCGCAAAAGTAAGAAGGCTCTTTGAATAAGCAATTGAAAAAGTGCTTTTTAAGTATAAAGCTGTATCACACTTGTCCGCCGAAGTGAAACGTAGGAGGAGAGTTGCACAGAGAAAAATGAAGGTACACAGAGTGTAAATTAAAAACACTCTTCGAGCTTTGCGGAAATCTTACCCCGCTTTGCGTGAACCCTTTTTAAAATTTCACGCAAAGTCCGCAAAGGGAAGCACAAAGGACGGTAAGGTGTCCTATGAATCATTTTTTGATAGACTTTATAATAAAGACTAATTCAAAGTTCTTAGTTTTGCAGCAGAAAAATTTCAAATGAAATATTTAGTCCTCATTTTTTTTCTTTTTCTGTCCTTCTTAAGTTTTTCTCAAGATTCGTTGAGCGTTGAAAAAAAACACCAAAAAGGTAAAATTTACTTTTACTGGGGATGGAATCGATCCATCTATAGTCATTCCGATATTCAATTTACCGGACCTGGTCATGATTTTACTTTGTATGATGTTCAGGCAAATGACCGCCAGACGCCATTTTCAATGGATCCCTATTTTAATCCTGCTTTAATCACCATTCCACAAACCAATATGCGGATCGGCTATTTTATCAGCGACCATTATGAAGTTTCTATTGGAGTAGATCACATGAAATATGTGGTCACAGAAGATCAAACAGTAGCCATCGACGGAGAGATCAATATTCCGGAAAATCCCTTTAATGGGGTTTATGTAAACGATAGTATTCAACTTTCTGAAGACTTTCTCACCTTCGAACATACCGACGGTTTAAATTATATCAATTTTGAATTTAATCGCTGGGATAATCTCGTTCAGTTTAACCGCTTTTCGAAAGTAAATATTGACCTGAATGTGTTGGGAGGACTGGGAGCCGGAATGATGATGCCGAAAAGTAATGTTATGCTCTTTGGTCAAGACCGAAACGACCAATTCCATGTAGCCGGATTTGGTTTAAGTGCGAAGATTGGTTTAAACCTTACTATCTATGACTATTTCTTTATTCAAAGTGAATTGAAGGGGGGTTACATCAATATGTCGGATATTTTAACGAGGGCAGATCATGCTTATACAGCAAAACAAGATTTCTTTTTTCTTCAGGTCAATTTTGTACTCGGAGCAATCATTCCTATAACTCATTCTCATAAGGCTAAAAAATGATTCTTAGCATTTTTTGCTGTCTTCATCATTAAATTCGAGATCCTTTTAAATTTAGTTTTAAGATTCTATCATTCTAATTGACTGATAATTAGGTTGTTTTTTATGAATTTTAAAAATAGCTGTGCACATGTTGAACAAAATTGTATTTTTAGCTTTTGAACCCAGCATTATGCTGGTTGAAGACAGATTAAGTGAGAAATTATGGGATGTGGAACATGTTCAACAAGTTCTGTAGCGGGAGAAAGTAAATCTTCTTGTGGTACAGCAGCTAAAGATATAAATGGAGTCAATAAATTACAAGTATACGATTGGCTCTCCAATATTGACCTTCCGGCCGAAGAGGCCATTCATAAAAACGTAGAATTACGTTTTAAAAATAGCAGAAAAGAGATCTGCACTAATCCGAATTCTTTGCATTTATTTACCGGTGATGTAGTGGTAATTGAAGCAAAACCGGGTTACGATATTGGCGTTGTAAGTTTAACCGGAAGATTGGTCAACTTTCAATTAAAGCGAAAGCGACAAAATAAAGTTGAAGCTGATGTTAGAAAGGTATTAAGAAAAGCCTCACAGGCCGAGATCGATAAATGGAAAGAAGGTCAAAAGCTTGAACATCCTGCTATGCTTAAAGTAAGAGAGATGACGAAAGAACTCAATCTTATGATGAAGGTAAGCGATGTGGAATATCAGGCCGACCTTGGAAAAGCTACATTTTATTACACTGCAGAAGATCGAGTAGATTTTAGAGAGCTTATAAAGAAAATGGCGGACGAATTTAAGGTTCGTATTGAAATGAAGCAGATTGGTGCCCGACAAGAAGCTAGTCGTTTAGGCGGAATCGGATCTTGTGGAAGAGAACTTTGTTGTTCCACCTGGTTGAGCGATTTTCGTTCTGTTTCCACTTCTTCTGCGCGTTATCAGCAACTCAGTTTAAATCCGCAAAAATTAACCGGTCAATGCGGAAAATTAAAATGTTGTTTGAATTACGAGTTGGATATGTATATGGAGAACATAAAAGATCTTCCAGACTCAAATATCATTCTCGAATCGGAAGCCGGACAGGCAGTCCATTTTAAAACAGATATTTTCAAAAAGGAGATCTGGTATGTGATGAGAGGAAAAGAGATCACATCTCCGTTTCCATTAACGAGTGAGCAGGTCCATGAAGTAATCCAAATGAACAAGAAAGGAGAAAAACCTTTCTCATTTATGGAGATGGTGATCGTGGAAGAAGAGGAAGAAAAAGATCCGGATTATTCAAATGTAGATGCACAGGATAGTCTTACCCGATTTGATGTTAAAAGGTCTAAAAAGAAAAATTGGAAAGGCGGGTCAAATTCTAAAAGAAATAGGAATGCCGGTCCGAATAAAGGAAAATCAGGTAATGCACCTACAAATAAAGGGAATCAAAATAGACCTCCTTCAAACAATCCTCCTTCAAACAATCCTCCTTCAAAAAAAGGAAATCCGAATCGGCCCGGTCCTAAAAATCAATTGAGAAATAATAAACCTGATCCCCAAAAAAATAAAAGTGATAAACCTCGTACTAAAAAATAGGCTTCACGCTGTATTGATCTTAGTCATTTCAATTCTATTTACCTCCTGTGGAAATGAAGTATTAGTAGATAATAGCAGAGAGTTTGAAGAAGGATATTGGGAAGTGAATAACACATTTGCAACGCAATTTGATGTGAATGATACCGTAAATAATTACAATTTCTTTGTCACCCTTCGTAATACGAACGACTATCCTTATCAGAATTTATACGTTTTTTTAAAAACTGAATTTCCGAATGGAAAGCAAAAGATCGATACCATTAATTGTCCTTTAGCTAATGTTCAGGGAAATTGGTTAGGAAAGGGCTTTGCCGGTGTTTACGATAATAGAGTATTGTATATGGCACGAAAACGCTTCCCTTTAAACGGTCCTTACAAAATAAGTATCGCACACGGAATGAGAGAAAATGATCTCCCGGGGATACTTGATATTGGGGTTAGAATTGAGAAAGCACCTTAAAGCAAGCTAGAAGAAAAAAAGGGACGGAAGACCGACTTGTGCTGATAGCGATAGCTCGTCAGTAAGACCGAAGAAAAAGTGACCATGCCTGAATAGCGTTGACCGGTTTTTAATTAATTATTTAATAATTAATCATTCATTTTTCTATCTCCAGCTGAAATCCGAGTGTTTCATTTAACTGGAAAACCGACCTCAGAGACATACAACAATTAAAGCATAAAGCTCTAATCAAATTCAAAAAAGGAAATTAAAAACATAAAACGTATCCTCATAGATAAATTCCATTTGAACATTTAGTATTTGAATTTTAGCTTTATTTAGGATTTAGGATTTTGAGCTTAGGATTTAACCTAGGATTACCAGCCATAAAGGGAATCAATATTGATCTTTTCTATTCCAATATTCTTAGTCCCATCAATTACAAGAATAGATCCTTCGCCCAGTAGGTTTTTACGTGTAATATTCTCCAGCTCCACATTATCAACAAATAAACGAGCAGGATCATATTCGGTTTTCTTTTGATAGACAGCAAAAGCACAGAAGGTGTTTTTTATACTTATACCTTTCCCATGAACAACAGAGCGATCTTTTGAGGCTACTCCAATATTTGAATTTTCGACTAAAATATTCTCTAAGAAAAGAGTAGAGCTTTCACCTCCGCTGACTCCTTTATCTCCTGCATGATCTATCGAAACATTTTTGATCTCTATTGTACTTCCACTAAAATCGACCCCATCATTCCCAATGCGTATAAACTTACAAGATTCGATAATTCCACTAGCAAAATCAGTATCAAACCCATCGGCAAAAGCATCCAAAATACCTGAGTTCGTCATCGTAAATTCTGAACGAACAATATTTAAAGCATCTTCACAATGGTTTTCAATAAATTGAGTATTGCTTATCGCTACATCACTTTCATAAAAAGTAACCGCTCCTGTTAGATTCCATCCTTGATAACTTAAGGTATTGAAGTCTTTAAAAATAACCCAGTCGAGATTAGATAGCGTTTTTGCATCAATGATCGTGAAGCCCATTGCTGAACTATCGCTCGAAGTGATGAGGACCTCATTATTTTTAGTGCCGGTTATTTGAACCGGACTAAAGGACATAAAGAAGGCTTTATTGATGAAATCCAATTCAACCCCTTCTTCCATTACTACCTTTTTCCCTTCCGGAATTATAATAGGTGCTGAAATAATATGCTTCCCTTTATTAAAATAGACGATCGAATCTTTCAATGTATAAACATTACCGGATATTAAAACATTCTTTTTTTGTAAGACCTGTCTTGGACTAGTTAACTCAGGTTCAGGCCAGTCATTCACATTACAATCGTAAATGATGGAATCATTTACACTGGTTTTATAGTAGAGTTTACCGGGAGTGAAATTACAAGCGATAAGCTTTTTGTCCATTTCTTTAAGACTTTTATATGCTTTGAATTCGATCTCCTTTTCGAATTTTACGATTCCTTGTTCCGGAAATTTCTTACTAGAATAGGCATAGAGATAAAGCGAACTTGAATGGAAATTCATCACTTTGATCTCATAAGGCGATTGAAGATATGCTGTTAGATTTAAACCATCCAGGGGTTTTGTTTCTTTATAATTATAGGTCGAGATCTTTAATTTTGCTTTGATCGATCCTTTTTTGAGGTCGGGTTTTAAAGCTTCCCAGCGTTTAACAGTTTCCTCTTTATCATTAATAAGTGGATTAGGATTATAATTATAACCGAGGTATTCCTTTTTAATAAGCTGATTAAGTGAATCCAATTCACTTGCATTTGTTTCAAGATAAGTTGCAATAAAATCCTTATCTAAATAATTATCGATGGCTTTAATATAGGCATCGACAAACTTTTGGTCGTTAAATGGGCTATAACCAAGATAATTGTCATAGCTGAATTTTTTTGACAAAATGATTAATTCAGGACTAAAATAAGCTTTCGTTTTATCCAGATCAATGGTTGTATAACAATCAAAAGCGATGATTTCCAGTTTTGAAGAAACAGGGTCGTAGTAAAATCGTTCATTATGCCATCGCAAGGGATGCCATGAACGACCTAGATTTACCAGGGCGTAAAAACGGG
>JAHECK010000076.1 GCA_024641785.1 Flavobacteriales bacterium
TCGACAGGTTCATGGTGATATGTAAAATGATATTTTATTGATGGCTTAGTTCGTCGACGGTCTGGTATTTTTCTCTTATGTTAGAAGTCCCCCTTATTCATTCACTTTTTAAAGGGTTTTATCCCCATGATGATTACTTTTGCATTTGAAAATAGACTATGAGTTTGAAGGGAATTGTTTTAAGCGTGTTATTAGGTGTTTTCGCTCTTATCATCGCGCCCTATATTCCAATATTAAATGCGATCATACTGGCATTATTACTTGGTATCATCATTTCAAATGTATTTACACTCCCATCAGGTTTTGATTCCGGTATCTCATTTTCATCAAAATATCTTTTAGAAATTGCCATTATTTTCCTCGGTTTTGGGATCAGCTTTCAAGATATCGCCAATTTAGGATGGCAACTCGCTGTTATTTTAATTTTAACCATTATTATAGTTCTATTTGCTACAATTTATCTAGCAAAATTATTTACCTGTCGGACATCAACGGGGTATTTAGTCGGATTTGGAACGGCTATTTGCGGCTCCAGTGCTATTGCAGCTTTGGCACCTAAGATATCCGAAAATAAAAAAGATGCCGGAATTGCTATTGCGGTTGTCAATTTACTTGGGCTTGTGGGAATGATCGCCCTCCCTCTCATATTCTCCGAAAAAATGATCGCTGAAAAGATCGCTTTAATTATAGGAGGTAGTTTACATGGAGTGAGTAATGTAGCCGGGGCAGGATATGCGATAAACGAGCATATTGGTGACCTGGCAATTACGATCAAACTTGGCCGTGTGGCACTTTTAGCTCCTGCAATGATCTTTTTTAATTTCATTATTAATAAAGATGCCTCCATTAGAAGCAATCTGAAATTACCCTACTATATCGTAGGTTTTATCCTTGCCTCAACTCTAGTTACTTTTATCTCCCTTCCAAGCGATCTATTGAGTTCATTCAGATGGATAGGAAATGCTTTGTTAACTATTTCTATGGCTGCAATCGGATTAAACATTCATTTTAAGCATCTATATAAAGAAGGAAAAGTGGCATTGGGATTTGGTGCAGTTATTTTCCTAATAATGATTGCTATAATTATGCTATTGTATTATTTGCTCTATCAATTTTAATTAATTTAAAGGATCAAAATTTAAATCATCCTAATTGAAATGAAATATATTTTAGCACTACCCCGCTTCTTATTTAAAATATACTTCGTTCTCATCTTTTTTATGGTGATGATCATTTCATATCCCATCTTTAAATACTGGATAAAAAGAGGTGCACAATATCAAAAGGTTTTCTTATTAGAAAAGAAGATTGCATTCGTATTGCAATGGCTAGGATTAGTTCCGCAAAAAGTAGTTTCTAATGCCGGGTTTCCTTCCCCACCCTATATTGTTATTGCAAATCACAACTCCTACCTAGATATCGTTCATATGTATACTCTTGTGCCGGATTTTTATCTATTTCTAGGGAAAAGTGAAATTTTACGTTGGCCTATTTTAAAGATCTTTTTTAAAGGAATGAATATACCGGTAAAGAGAGGAAGCCGGAAAGCTAGTTTAGAAGCACAAAAAATAGCGGATGAAAAATTAAAGGGAGGAAATTGCTTAATTATTTTTCCTGAAGGTGGAATTTATAAAGGTGCCCCAAAATTGAGTCATTTTAAAAATGGGGCATTTAAATTGGCGATAGAAAACGATATTCCTATCGTACCTGTCACTTTTGTAAATAACTGGAGATTGATGGGCGATAGCCAATTATTTCTTGATCCAAGCGGTCCGGGTATTTCGAAAACGATTATTCATGAAAGTATTTCAACTGTTGCAATGAACGAAAAGGATTTAATAGCCTTACGAAATAATTGTAAAGAGATCATTGAGGCTCCATTGAGGTCGAAGTATCCTAAATACTTTTAGGTTTAAATAGGAGTTAGTAACTACTAATTTAAAGCTTTGAATCTATGGTTTCCTATTTAAGCACAGCGACACCAAGACGGCTTAAAGAAATTCAAAAAAAAATCCATTCAATAAAAGAAAAGTTTCCTTTTTTGAATGGATTTTAATCAAAATTATTTTTTCTTAACAGTACTCGTCGTACACCATTTTTAAATGGCTTGCAATCATTTCATAAGTTCTTCCTTCAATATGATGACGTTCCACTACATGAACTAATTTGCTGTCTTTAAATAGTGCAATACTTGGAGATGATGGAGGATAAGGCAACATATAATTTCGTGCTTGATCTACCGCCTCACGATCTACACCGGCAAATACCGTTGCTAAATGGGCAGGTTTCTTTTCATTATCAAGTGAAAATATAACTCCCGGTCTTGCCGATCCGGCAGCACAGCCACAAACAGAATTAACTACAACCAAGGTAGTTCCTTCTTTACTGATTACATTATCTACTTCTTTTGCTGATCTAAGCGCCTCAAATCCTCGCGAAACAAGCTCGCTTTCCATAGGTGCTACTAATTCTTGTGGGTACATAAGATTCCTTATTTATTGTTTCACATTTGTCGCAACAAAGGTAGAAAATAATAAGCTAGAAAAAACATTATAATTAAAAGAAGTAAAAAGTGATTTAAAAAGAAATATAAACTTTTTCCTTTCCGTCTTTTGTATAACGAACGATGAAATTTTCAGGAGGACCCATTTGCTTCTTAGCTTGGATCGTTCCACTTTGGGAGAAATATATTTGAGTTCCTGTTCGTTTCCCTTCATCGTCGAAATAAAATTCCTGTGCGACCTGGCCATTAGAATAATAGCGTTTAAAATTACCGGTTAAATGCTTTTCACTCCATACCCCTTCTTCCATTAATGTTCCATCAGGATAATAAAAGCGATAAACGCCGACAGGCTTATTATTTATATAATTGATCTCGGAAGCAATCGTTCCATCTTCGTAGTACGAACGAACAGTCGACTGTATATGGTCAATTGCATAATATTTATCTTGTCCGCTTAAACTAAGCACGCTGATAAAAATAAAAAATATGATACTTAATTGTTTCATTAAATTGCTTTAGTCTTCTTATTAAACGTAATAAATGATTATTGGTTCCTTTTTAATCCAATAAAAAAACAAAGTTAGGTCCATGAAATGACTTTCAAAATAACAATTATTACATAAGAATGGGATTTGATAATCGAATTAAATCTCCTTTTTATTTCTCTTATCAGAAAAAAAATCAGATAACAATTGCTGTGACTCTGCTTCCATTACCCCTCCAATAACACTTGTCTTTGGATGTATGATCCGATTATTAATAAGACTGAATCCACGTTTAAGGTCATAAGCTCCAAAAACGATCCTTCCTATTCTTGTCCAATAAGCAGCACCTGCGCACATTACACAGGGTTCAAGTGTAACATAGAGAGTGCATTCGTCGAGGTATTTATTTCCAAAATAATTTGACGCACTGGTATAGGCTTGCATTTCTGCATGAGCAGTAAAATCATTCAACTGCTCTGTTAAATTATGTCCGCGTGCGATGATCTGATTATTGCTAACGATGACGGCTCCTACCGGAATCTCACCAATATCATAAGCTTGTTGAGCCTCAATAAGGGCACGTTTCATAAAATATTCGTCACTAAAAATTTCCATGCTCAAAGTTAATGCTTAATTGAATGACTGCATAAATAAAATGATTCCCGAATTACCCATTCATACACTTATGCATTTATTCGTTAATGTATTATGAAGCATTCTAATTTTGCTATTTGGCAGACGTTCTCATCAAGCTAAATCCAACCTAAATTTTCATTATTTTTGAATCAAGCATGGATCGATATTCTAGACATTTTAATTTACCCGGTTTTAGTAAGGAAACGCAGGTGGAATTGAGTAAAAAAAATATTGCTGTTATTGGCGCAGGCGGATTAGGCACTCCTGTTTTACAGTATCTTGCAGCGGCTGGTATTGGTACAATTTATGTCATCGATCACGACAGCGTTTCACTGAGTAATTTACAGCGACAGGTTCTTTTTAGCGAAGATCAAATTGGAGATTCCAAAGCTCAATGTGCTAAGGCTTACCTTAATAATCTCAATAGTGAAATCACTGTTATAGCTTACAGTCATAAAGTAAGCAAAGAAAACATTCATGATCTATTGAATGAAAATTTAGATCTGATCGTTGATGCTTCAGATAATTTCGAAACACGTTATTTAGTAGATGAATATTGTCACCAATTCCAAATCCCATTAGTCTATGGGGCGATCCATCAATACGAAGGTCAGGTTAGTGTTTTTAATTATAAAAATGGAGCCCGTTACCGCGATCTGTTTCCTGAGGCACCACAGCCCGGTCTTGTAGATAATTGTGATATTAATGGGGTTTTGGGTCCTGTTGCCGGAACGATAGGATCATTGATGGCTACTGAAGCCTTAAAAGTCTTAACCGGAATTGGAAAAGTACTGAGCGAAGAAGTATTGATCATTCGCTTTGATGATCTTTCGATCATTAAAATGAAATTACCTAAATCAAATGGCACACTAAAAATGGATGAGGAAATACCGATCTATTATCATTCTATTTCAGCTTATGATCTAAAAAAAGCTATTGAAGAAAAAGAAATGATCTACCTTCTGGATGTAAGAATCAAAGAACAATATAATTATCAGCATATCGATGGCTCTGTAAATATACCAAGTGATGAATTATTAGAGCGCTTATCTGAGCTTCCTCAGAATATCGAAATCGTTGTTATATGTAATATTGGACAGGCGAGTATGAATGTGATCCGCTACCTCCAAAATGAATTAAACTATAAGAATCTGATCAATTTAGATGGTGGGGTTTATTCTTTTTTTAATGAGTGAATGAAAAAGTGAGAAATTGGAATGTAGAATGTAGAAGGATAGTAGTTCAGAAGTTCAGAAGTTCAGAAGTTCAGAAGTTCAGAAGTTCAGAAGAAAAATAAAAAAATAACCACAAAGCACTCTGAGTAGGCTCAGAGGTCACAAGTTTTTTAACTCTCTCAGTGAGCTTTGAGCATACTTTGTATCTCTGTGGTTAAGAAAAGCATAAATTTTCCTAAAAAAAAAGATCCAGTTACTAAGTGAAACCCAAAATCCTAAGTTCTAAATACTGACGTACAAGCGGTCAGCACAGGCCCTAAATAAATTCAAAGCTTGCCTCGTCCGAAACGTAGTGGAGGCGAGTTCAAATACTAAATGCTCAAAAAGGATTTGTCTACGAAGGAGGTTTTGTATTTTAAGCTTTCACCAAACAGCCTAGAAGCTGAATTTACTTTTTTTGAATTTGATTAGGATTTCGGACATTTGCTGACCGCTTGCACGTCAGTATTTAGTGCTTTGTGCTTCACTCTTCCAACCTTTTTTACTTTTTTTCACCCCCGACTACGGTCTTCCGTCCTCCTCTACTTCATCTCCCTCCAATTCTTCCAATTCCTCCCTCCTCTACCTCACCACAAAGCGTTTCACCTCACTAAATCCATTAGCACTTTGCATTCGAATGAAATAAATTCCGGATTGGAGCTGCTGAGTATTGATTTCATAGCTCCCTGAAGTAGAATTGATCTCATCTAATAAAATAACCTGACCCAATTCATTCAAAATTTGAAGATTTGTTTTAGAAGAAGCTAAATTTCCAAAATGGAATGTAATCGCATTGTTTGAATAACGTACTTGAGCCCATCCCTTTTCTGAATCAATCGCATCTACACTACTTGCTAAATCGATCACGACGATACTTTTATTTATGTAATGTTGACATCCTGCCTGTGATTTTCCTAAGAGATAGATCTCATAAGTTCCGGCTTCTGTATAAACATGTTCTGCATTTGTTTCCGTGATCGCTACTTCCTGGTCTGCCGAGAAGAACCAATTATAAGTAGAAGCATTCATAGAAGTATTTTCGCAATATACTTCCGCCCCATCTTGAATATAAATAGTATCAGCCGATAAAGTAAAATCAATTAGCATTGAATCGCTGGTATAAACTTGGGTTTGATAGGATAGCGTATCACAGGAATTCAACACATCAACGCGATAAATCCCTTCATATCTATAAGGGAAAAAATATTCTTCACTCACTCCCATTGCCGAATCGATCAATAGATCATTGCTGAATAATTGAAGGTCATACACTAAACTATCGGAAAATACCAGCTGAATCTCTCCATTATTATCTCCCTGGCATTCCGTTGCATAAGAAAAGATCGTGTGCGCTTCAGAAGCGGCGGGTTGTGCAATAAAAAATTCGCGTTCAATACTTGAACAATTTCCAT
This sequence comes from Flavobacteriales bacterium, assembly GCA_024641785.1. Classification (GTDB taxonomy): domain Bacteria; phylum Bacteroidota; class Bacteroidia; order Flavobacteriales_D; family JAHECK01; genus JAHECK01. The sequence continues at coordinate 6,251 of JAHECK010000076.1, forward strand.
CCAGTCCATCTACTAATAAAGTATAAAAACCATAACTAAGATCAGTTAAAGTAAAATCGTTCTCCCCTATCTCAGAACTGATCTCTACGTCGTTTGCATCAAATAAAGAATAAACAAAGGGTCCTTCTCCAATAGTATGAATCGTGAGTTCACCATCCGTTCCATTAAAACAAGTCACAGCTTTGGTTTCAATGCTGGTTGTTGGACTAAATATCAATTCAAAACGTGGAGCATCGCTAATTTCGTTTGTTTCACTATCAAAAGAATAGATGGCGTCTTGCTCTACTATCATTTGTTCATCGGTGAGTAGATCGTGCAAGACCAAGCACATTCCGTCGAAATAATCTCCGGCCATATCGAAACTAAATTGGTAGGCTCCGGCACTTCTAATATTCGCTTTTAAGGGAATGCTAATAATTGAATCTAAGGGATGAAAAGAATTGATCGCAAAATCATTTGTATCGATCATCGTTGAGATACCAGGAACAATTGGATTTAAACTAAATTTCTTTTGTGCATCATACAGTACATCGTAATCAGCGCTTGCTTCTTCCATAAAACGAAGTCTTAAAAAATCATTTAGAGAAGAATCACTTGAACTTAAGATACTAATGTAAATCTCATTAAATGCTTCGTCTGCATTTTTATAAAAAGGTGCAGTAACATCCAATGATTTATCGCTTTCTTCGAAAGTTAAAGTTCCTGCTTGTGATGTTTTAACCCAAAAAGCATTCGAAGAGGCGATTAATTGAGGTCCTGAAGCCAAAGCATCGATAACAACGTAATTTCCTGATCCGGTTGCATCATAGATGTAGGCGAAATTTCCAACTCCTGTCGAACGATTAACTAATTTCCAATCGATAGCAGAAGGATAAGGATTAGCTTTTAAATTCCAACCATCTTCCTGAATTCCTCCAGACGTTGATGTATAAGATACAGCCGCAATTTGATCTCCATTATTTGGAGTCCCTTCCACATCAAAAACTCCGGGAACCGAACCTAAATACCAAAACACACCTGTTCCTGTTGGAATCGGGTCTGTTACATTCGGTTTTCGTCTCACATTTGGAGCAGGTCCTACACGATCTCCATCAAATCCCACGCTTTGTAATCCTGCGATCGACTCATCATAAAATTGTAAGGACGGAAAATAATAGCCATTGCTCGTCCAGTTTGCATAGGGTGCACCTGTAACGCCGGTAACAATAAATGCATCACCTACAAATTGGCTTAAAGTAGAATTCTGAACTGAACTTCCAACATAACGCCATCCTACACCAAACCCTGAATTTGGTGGAGCATCCGTACTTACTGCAGGTAAATATCTTTCTACAATAAAATTTCCTGTAATCACAGATCCATTTGGAACAGGTCCCAATGCAGCTGCATAATCCGCCTGATCGCTTATTAAGCGAAGACTATTTCCACTTTGAACGGTCAGATCTCCGGATACGATCGTTACTAAATGAGCTATAGCAGCATCTCCCGCCAGCAATAATTCATTGCTAAAACTTACTGAAGCCTTATCGATCTCCAAATCATAAAATTCGATTTCGGAAGCTGTTGTAAGTATCTGTTGGCCATCACTCCCATTCAAAATGAACTTTCCGGTATTCGAAATGAAATTTCCATTTATTGTTAAATCTCTTTGTAAGGAAGTTTCAAAGTTATTCATAACTAATGTTGCGCCTGTTTCTATTTCTAAACCCCCGTAAGAAACATTTGCATCCAAAGTAACAGTATGCCCACTTTGTATGATCAATTTTAAACATGGACTTAATATTGGCAATGCTCCCGGAGTTCCGATACTTACATTATCCCAGATTGGATCTGAAAAATTTCCACTTTGTTGTGAGTAATAAATAGAAGTAGGCGAACCCGCAGTAGATGTGGTGATCTGATTAAGCACCGGAGTTCCAAAATTTGCAGTCACTCCATTCCCATTTACTGCATACACTGCCACCTGATAAGTGGTACAACCCAAAAGTCCTGAAATGTTTAAAGCTGAAGGCAGATCATAATCGAAATACACAACTTTTCCATTTCCTAGCGTTTGATTTGTCCCACAGGGATTTCCATTTCCATAATTTATTGTAACATTTCTAACTACATCGTCTGTAATAGAATAATCATTACTTACATTATAACATGTATATCGGTCAACTGGGTCTTGAGGGGCCGAATTTGGCCTTACAACAACCATATATCGTGTGCTTCTGCTAGCATCTGTATAAATAAGCGAAGTCGCGTCTAAATCGAAAGAACTACTACTGATCGTTGAGAAACTCATCGTTCCACTTAAATAATCACTTTGATTGAACAAGATCCGCTTTAACTGCCAATAATCGGCTGTATTATTCTGAAACTGCCAATTAGCCGGATTTACTAATCCACTTAAAATAGCTGCTGAATCTCCCTCCAGGTTCGTATTGTTATTGTAACGAGATCTTCCTCTATTACTCAAGGTAGCAAAAGCTGCATTAGTTCCGGGACGAAAAGAGGTGTTATCTGTTGGAGTTCCACTTGTGATCCAATCATTTGGATCTGCAAAATTTGTTCCCGCTTTTATTGGATTTGGATTTACACTACAATCAGCAAATGGACCGGGAAGTGATCCAGTATATACCATAACCTGATCACCTAAATTTGACAGATTCAAATTAGAATTTCGCAAGGAGATCAAACCATCTTCAAATCCGATGTCTATCGGTGTATTTCCGGAATATACTTTTACAAAGGTACCGGCAGGGACATCAACTAAAGGACTTGTTACATCTGGATTTCCACTTATATTAAAAAAGCCTTCTTCCTCCCACTCGGTAAAAGATCTATAAATAGCTTCACTTTCACAAATTCCCTGATCAGTAATATTATAGCCTGAAAGATCCTGACGTTCCAGAGTGATAAATTCGAAAAAGTCACTACCATTGGCCTGAGTTTGTGTAAAGGCAATTGCAGCCATATTTGGCTTTGCCATTATTTCTATTCCATCACTCCATGTAGTTCCATTTCTGACAAAGGCCTTAAAATAATAAATTACATCATTCGTTAAATTAGTCACTGTAACATTCCCTAATGATCCACCGGTATGAGCAGTATTATATACTACTTTACCTCCATCAAAAATACTGCTACTCGCTGATGTATAATCACTATTGGGAATATACAGGCTCCCATTTCCGCTGGGTATTCCGGAGATTGATGACTCTTTTGCTACTATCATAACTGCATCTACACAGGAAGGAGCGATAAATGATAAGGAGGTTATAGTGTTTGAAGTGGCTGCATTATAGGAATCTACTTCCGGAATACCAACATTTACTGATCCATTAGCAAAAATTGCGGCCGAAATATTTCCACTTCCTCCGCTATTCCTAAAACTGAATGCAACAAAATAATAATCAACCCCTGCACTCAATCCTATCAAGGTTTGCGGTCCTGCAACTGTTCCTTTATAAACCAATTTTGCATTCGCATCGTGTTGATAAGCTGAACCATTAAAAGTCGTTAAGTTATTATCCACATTCGGATAAGAGCTTAATAAGGCTGTTGAAGCTCCATATATAATCGGGGATCCTGCTTTTGCAAAAATAAGAACGGTTCGATTATTTGCATTGAATCCACCGGGTAAGTCATAGATCAAATTTCCGTCGGTGCTACAATTTTGCACAAAAGATAGTGCGGGAACAGGGTTGACAGTATTTGCCGATTCCGTAAAACCCTTGATGAAAAATTGATTTTTTTCAATAATAAGATCACCATCACCACCTGATAAATAGCCGTAAAGACGGAAATAGATCGTTTCTCCACTAAAAACAGAAATGGGTGTGTTTAGGGTAATATCCCCGCTGCTAAAAGTGCTGCTTATATCTCCTGAACTGATCATGTATGAATTAGAAAAATCAGCTGCCTTCGAATAATGCAATTCATATTTCGTGGGACCATCTTCTAAAGAGAACCCTGTATTCCAGGGTTCTTGTCTAAGATTAAATTCTATTTTGTTTACATACACGTTCGTTCTACTTCCACCAGTAAGAGGAGCAAATCTGATCTGAAGATAATCGCTAGCATCTTTACTAGAATTAGTGGTGAAACCCCACCAGTCTCCACCTTCACTACTAATTAAATATTCATTGATTCCTCCACCTTTAGTATAACTCGCAGAGGCTACAGCAGTATTAAAAGTAACAGAAGGGAAATTAGTTGTTAAAGGCCACGAGACAATAGTACTTTGGCTATAGGTAGAAAAAACAACTACAAACTCCAAAGTAAGTACAAGTAAAAAAAATCTCAATCGGCTCATTTCATCTAAAACTATATTCCTATACGATTTGATAGGTCAGGAAGTTGCAATAAATACAATGATTTATGACAGCTGTTTTCATAGGTTAATAAGAGGTTAAAAGGTTACTAAATTTAACATTAACTATCACAAATAAAAGCCTCATTAAGAGAAACATATTAACCCTCAATGGTTGATTCAGCTTGAAAAGCTGAATGTTGTTAAAGCATTTTTTTGTTCATCAGGATTATGAGCTCATTGATGGTTTCTTTTAATAGCTTAATCGTTTATTAAAAGTATCCCAGAGGTTAACAAAAAAAATAAATATCATTCATTTTCCTCTATGAAAATCCGTTTTCAATCCGTGTACCATGTATTATAGCGACCCAGCATTCTACTCCAAAAAAAAAGGGTCCCGTTTCCGGAGCCCTTTTTCCTATTTTTTTTTATTTTTTTTCTTCGATCTTCGGTCTTCAGTCCTTTTTCACTTTTCACCCCCGTCTTCCGTCTTCGGTCTTCCGTCCTTTTCTTCCCTACCTTACAAACAACTTCTTCGTATCGATCCTTGTTCCATCATCTAAGGTAATGATCAGGTAAATACCGCTTGATAGATCATAAGTTGGAAGATCTACCAAGGTTTTACCACTCACATTTACTCTTTGAGTAGAGATTACTTGTCCTATAGAATTAACCATTTGAACTTGTACTTGCTTAGCCTGATCTAATTCGATCACATACTGTGGATTTCCATTTCCGTAAGCGATGTACGAACGAATGACTCCACCAGGAAGTTCTGTTACTCCTGTAGCATCTAACACTACCAATTCATAGGTGATTTCGTCATAACATCCATTTTCATTCATACTTAGCAAGGAAATTCCATATACTCCTGCCTCAGTAAAGGTATAAGAACCATTTACAGAATTATCTTCAACTTCCTGATCATCTGCATAGAACCAAGAGAATTCATTTGCATTCTCTGAAGTATTAGTAAATTCAACAAAGGCTTCTCCATCTTGAATATAAACCTGCTCAGTAGGAATTTCGAAATCTGCAATCACAGGATTCAGGTCTTCTAATACAACACTGTATGTTTGAGGACCACATTCGCTTGTTGCGATTACTTCCCAATCACCATATCCTAAACCTCCAATAGTATAGTATTCTGACAAATCAGATGTCTGACCATTTTGTCCAGTGGTAGAATTCATCCATGCGATATCCCATGTAGTAATCGGATCTAATGTTAAGTTTATATAACCATCGTTTTGATTACAAGAAGGATCATTTGTTGTAAAGGAATTTTCAAGTTCAGCCGGCTGACTGATATAAAACTCTTTTTGCTGAGAAGCACATTCACTATTATCTCCTTCTATCACAACGGTATAAAAACCTTGTCCTAAGTCAGTAAGTGAACCAGCTCCATTCACTGTCTCAGTAGATATCATTTCCATATCAGCATTATACCAAGTATAGGTAAATGGTCCAGTTCCAAAGCCATTAGTAACTGCACTTCCATTTTCAGTATTGAAGCAAGTTGCATCTGTTACACTCACTGAAACAGGAGGCGTCATCGTTAACAAGAATCTGGCAGGAGCATCTTCCGCTCTTAAATCTGAATAGAAAGTATAAGTTGACATCATATCAACAGAGATCGCAGTATCTAATACTAAATCCTGTAATGTTAAACATGAGCTTACTATATAATCGCCGAATTGCTCAAAACTAAGTGTGTAATTCCCTACTTCTCGAATATTGATCTTGATAGGTATTGTTATTTCACTTGTTAATTCCGGTATTGCATTGATAGAAACATCTGCATCAAAACCATCAATAGTTGTTGAAATACCTGATACATCATCTAATAAACTATATAATTTATATCCGTCATACTCAGCCTCAAATCCATTAGAAGCATCATTATTGAACCAAATGGTAGTGAGATCAGCATACAATGGGTTACTTACCATTTCCATATTTACAATTAGAGAGTTTTCAAATTGTTCATCAGATTTATAAAAACGAACATTTGAGTTCTCAACTTTATCAGCCTCTTCAAATTCAAATTTAGGACTGCTTTCTAATGTAACTTTAGCCCAAAATGCTTGTCCTGCGGCAAGTATAGTTACAGGTCCAAATCTATTGAAAGGAGAGAAAATCCCTGTTTCAGCATCATAGATATAGATCGTTCCATCTATATTTCCTCCTGAAGTTGAAACATCAGCCATTCTTACAGGACATGGATAAGGATTTGCTACCAAATTCCAGCCATCCTCTGTTGAATTAAGATTATTAGTATAAGTTAAAGTGACATCTATATCACCAGTATTTGGAGTTCCAATAAAATCAAAGGTTTGCGCAACAGGTCCGATATAAGCAAATATTCCTTCTCCTTGTCCGATTACTTCTGTTTTATCTCTTCTATTCCGAATGTTTGGAGGAGTAGTAGGAATATTAGTAGTTCCACTAAAATAATCTCCATCAAATCCAAAACTTTGTACACCCTCTACCGTTTCATCATATTTTTGAAGGTTAGGAAAATAATAACCTGTATTCGATATTCCATAATTTGGATATTGAGAATTTGTAAATCCAGTACAAGTGAAATCATCCATCATTTGTTCATAGGTAGCACCATTAACTGTAGAAGAAATATACCTCCAACCTACTCCTTGACCTGATCCTCCGGGAGCATTAGTATTAATCGTTGGTAAATATCTTTCAATTTTAAATACTCCTGTTACTGTCGAACCAAATGGAATCTCACCTAGAAATGCTGATTGATTAACCTGGGCAGCAGTAGTAGGAGTTGCTAATAGCGTAATAGTATCTCCACTTGTAACTTCAAGATTTCCTTCGGTAATATAAATACCTTCAGTAATGGTTACATTGGTTTGAACTTCAAGCTTTTTCTGACCAACAGTCGAATTTGTGTTGTTAACCTCTAATTCATACAACTCAATATATCCTGTTCCACTAATGGTGTTTTTCTGACGTAAACCATCCATTATTATTCTAGAGTCAGTCGTAATTAAGGAATCATTAGCAACTAAATTTTTAGTAAGGGACATATTGATATTTTCCAAAACTGCCCTTCCCGCATTGATGGTTAAACTTCCCAATAGAATATCATCTGAAAAAGCAATCTGGTTATTATTTTGAATTACCAAGCTAATACAATCAGTAAATTCTCCTGAAAAATCAGTACCCAAACCATCAGCTTGGCTATTCCATATACCTGGATCATTGTAAACCCCAAAACCTGTTGAATAATATATACTATTTGAAGTAGGTAGTAAAATTGATTCTGTAATAGGACTACTTAAATTAGCAGTAATTCCATTTCCTTTTAAAACATATAAACTAACATACATTCTGGCTCCACAAGGAAGGTTAGTCAATGTAAATGCAGTTGTATCTTTAGAAATATACATCACTCTTCCATTACCCTTGGTTCTTGAAGTACCACATGGAGTTCCTGATCCGGTAAACTGACCGGAAACCGCAGTTACTACTGAGTCTGCCAGAGTATAATCCAAATTAGGCGTATAACAAGTATAGCGATCCACGGCATTATCAGGCGGAACACCTGCACAAGCAACAACCATATATCGCACTTGAACACTGTCGGTAACAGTTACAATATCTTTTAAAGTAACTTTCACATCGCTCCCTGATACAGATATAAATCCACCACCGCTAATGCTACTCTCATTGAACTTAATATTTTTTAACTTAACAGAAGGAGAAGAACCTGTTCCTGTTGCCCAGTTTGTATTTACATTAGAAATACTATTATGTATTGTTTCTTCATTTCCGGTAACTGAAACAACATCCTTAAATGTAAAATTAGGAGTACTTGTTGCCGGCATTTCTAAATTAGAAACGGAAGGTGGAGCATAGGAAGTATTTGCATCCACAATAATACCACTGCTTGGTGACAACCAACCGGCATTTCCGTAATTAAATCCTGAAATAAAGGTGTTTACAGTAGTTCCGGGTCCACAATCCAAATTAAAAGAACTTCCCTGTCCTCCGCCTTTATAGATCATTACCTGATCTCCACCCACGGATTTCAACAGGAATAGACCACTAGAAATACTTACAAGTCCGTCTTTACTGTCTGAATTAGCAGTACCGTTATTATACACCCTAACAAAGGTTCCGGCCGGAACGGTAGTTAAAACATCAAAGGCACCTGCGGCAGTTGCTGAACCTCCACCAAAATACATTCTTCCGGTAATACACGCGGGGTAATTTGCTGCTCGAATATCATCTGCAACAAAATCAATTTCTTTAAACGTAAGGAATTCTATAAAATCAATTCCTTCACTTCGCGTTTGGGTAATAATTCCTTCATATTCATCGGGATAAGCACTTAAATATACCCCAGGACTCCATATAGAATCTTGCTCTACCCATATAGTTACATTATACTCCTGAGCATTTGTAAGTCCTGTAACAGTAACATTTGTACCTGTTCCAACATATACAACCTTTCCTTCGCTGGCATCTACACCATTAAAATTTGAACCGGAAAGGGTATAATCTGCATTCACTCCGCCAGCATAATCTGTAAGTGTTCCACTTGGTGAACCTGATACAGGATCCGTACTTTCTTTTACCACTACCATAACAGAATCATAACATTCAGGTAAAATCCAGCTTAGTGTCATTTTATTCGGTTTAGAAACCACTTTGGCACTCTCTACATCCGCTAGTGCATTAGCTGAACTTCCATTCTTAAGTGCTGCATTCGAATATACTTGTGTTCCACCACCTGCTACAACAAAAGCAGCAAATTTATAGCTTATATTATTTTCAAAATTTGTAAGATCAATTGAGGTCCCAACTCCACGGTAAACCAGCATGGCATCCGGGTCATTTTCATATTGTACATCAGAAGGAATAGAACCATCTAAGGAATCAAGATCTGTAATAGGCGTTCCATAAAATAAATTAGGATCTGCGTCTGGCGTTCCCTGATCAATTGAACTAATTCTCTTTGCAAAAATAAGTATTGTGTCTGTAGCTGGGTTAAAACCTCCCGGCAAAGACCAGTTTAGACGCCCCTCACTCACACAGGTTCTTTCGAAAGAAAAATTTTGCACTTTCGAAACAGTCGATTCATCTCTGTAGATCCCATTTATGATAAAAGAATTTTTTACTACAATAAGGGATGCCCCAAAAGAAGCGGTAGCAAAATAAGGATATACCCTAAAATAAATAGTTTGTCCCGAAGCTAATTCGATGGGAGAATCAAAGGTGTAATCCAGATTCATAGGGCTACCCACAAGAGCTGCATAGATATTGGCATCAGGGTAATCATAGACGATGGTAGAATCTGAAAAATCTGCATTAAAAGAATAGGCCAGATATATATTTGTAACACGACGTGTTGCACTGGCATTAGCCACATCCAATTCTATATCTGTGATTTCCAGATCTTGAGGGGAAG
>JAHECK010000077.1 GCA_024641785.1 Flavobacteriales bacterium
GTGATAAAAAGGAAGAAAAGTAAAATGGGTTTGAACATGCTTAAATTAAGATCTTGAATATAAATACCATTAAAACTAACCTTCATTTTCAACAGGTGCTATTGGAGTAAGGTCAAGTATTTTAATGATCCTATTCTCATTGATCTTATAGGTTTTTCTATAAAAAGGAAGGAAAACCGCTCCTAATCCAATAAAAGAGAGTGGAACGACATATGAACCATCTTGCGGAAAAACATCTCCTTTGGTCAGCCCATTATTCAATCCGGAAATGATACCTGTGATTCCGCCGACAAGAAAAGCTTGAAGCGAAATCATTTTTGGAGCTTTATTATACTTAATAATTTCACTTAGAGAATCCAAAGGAATATAATTATCATTTACATAAAAGGCAGTATCGCTAATTACCTCGAGATACCCTTTATAAATTGTTTTATCATTCACTACCCTTACAGAAATATAATCACCTGAATGATATTTAATTCTTTTTGAACGTCCCCCCAGTAGATCCAGGACTAATATTTTTTGAGAAAAAACAGGGCTAAAGACACTTAAAATGAAAATAAATGTAAGAATAAGGAATCTCATAAAGGTCTCATTTGGTTAATCTAAGTTACATGTTTATGATTTAAAATCTCAATGTAATAGGCCTTTCTTTAGAGATAAATGCATACATTTTTTGCTTCAGTAAAAAATTGAAGGGCTTCAAATCCTCCTTCTCTTCCAACACCACTATTTTTTGTTCCTCCGAAAGGAGTTCTTAGATCACGAACCAGCCAGCAATTTATCCATACAATACCACTGTGTAGATTTTGTGCCATTCGATGCGCTCTTTTGAGATCACTGGTCCAAAGTGTAGAAGACAAACCGTATTCAGTTCCATTTGCTAATGATAAAGCCTCTGCCTCAGTTTCAAAGCTTTGTAATGTAACTACCGGGCCGAAAATTTCCTCTTGATTTGTTCTGCATGAATTGTCTAATCCTTCAATTATTGTAGGTTCAAGAAACCAGCCATTTTTATTTTCTCCTTCTAATATAACTCGATTTCCTCCGCTAAGTATTTTACCTCCTTCTTCTTTTGCCAACTCAACATAGGATAAAATTTTATTCATATGGATTTCTGATACAACGGCACCAATATTTGTTTTTTCATTCATTGGATCTCCAATTCGCAATTGCTTCGTTCTTTCCACGAAAGCCTTTTTAAATGCTTCATAAATTCCTTTTTGAATCAGTATTCTTGATCCACATAAACAAATTTGTCCTTGATTGGCAAAAGAAGAACGCATTGTCACTTTTAGCATTTCATCAAAGTCGCAATCATCAAAAATGATATTTGGATTTTTCCCACCAAGTTCCAGTGAGAGCTTTTTAAACATTGGTGCAGCTATCGAAGCGATTCTAGCCCCGGTTTGGGTTCCACCTGTAAATGAAATTACTTTAATTTCAGGGTGTTTGCTAATGGCTTCTCCTACTTTACTGCCATGACCGTGTACAATATTTAATACACCATCCGGTAATCCGGCTTCCTTACATAATTTTGATAATGAATAGGCCGTGTAAGGTGTGATCTCTGAGGGTTTTGCAATAACACAGTTGCCCGCCGCAAGTGCTGGAGCTATCTTCCATGTAAATAAATACAGTGGTAGATTCCATGGTGAAATAGCACCCACTATTCCAATCGGTTGTCGAAGGGTATAATTAATGGCTGTATTTTCCATACTATGAGATTCCGAAGCAAAATGTAGAATTGCGCTTGCAAAAAAACGAATATTTGATTCTGCTCTGGGAATGTCAACCTGCTTTGCCAATTTTAATGGTTTTCCGTTATCTCGTGATTCTTCAAGAGCTAATTGATCGGCATTTTTAAGGATAAGGTCAGCTAATTTTAGGAGAATATCAGATCGTTTTTGCTTTTCCATAATGGACCAAATAGGAAAGGCTTTTTGGGAGGCTTTAACGGCTAGGTCAATATCTGAATATTCAGAATCTGGAATTTGTGAATATACCTTCCCTTTTGCTGGTTCATAGTTATCGAAATAAGCCCCTGAGATAGGAGGAATTAACTTTCCTCCAATATAATTCTGTATCTTTTCCATATTAAATTTGCTAAGCAACTAAAATTAAAAAATTAGTTTTGCAATGATCGCTATTTTTAACTAATTCGTTTAATATGATCAAAAAGAACTTCCTTTTCAGTTTATTTTTTGTTTTATCACTTACTGGATTTTCCCAGGAGAGTGAAACGACTAAACAAAATAACAATAGATTGAATTTGGGATTGGGTATGAATATTCCAATGAAGCCAAATTTTGAGAATTATGGAATCGGAATGAGCATTTCTCAGCGTTATGAGTATTTATTATGGTCTCATTTTTCACTCGTTGAGGGTTTAGCATATAATTTTATTTCGGGAAAAAATGTGACTGAGTATTATGGAAACAACTATATCCAAATTCAATATGAAAATTTTAATGTTGTTCCACTAGTTGTTGGAATGGGATATTATTTTGAGGAAAATCAGAAATCTTTTTTTATTCTTTTAAAAGGAGGAGTGGCTGCATATTGGGGCTCAGATCCCGCTTATCCTGCAGTAGTAGTGAACGGTAATGAGGTTGTAGCTGCAATTCCAAGAAATGAATTTAATGGAGTGTATTGGTTCTTTACTCCGAGTATTGGGTGGCAATTTGATCGCTTGCAGATCAGCGCAACTTATCAGGGACATGTTGAACAAGATGCCAGTTTAAATATTCTTAATTTATCTGTGAGTTATAGAATACTCTAAAAAGATTTATTTAGGTATTTATTATCAATGGATGAATAATAGATCCAATTTCCGGTTTTATTGCCTTCATTATCGTAACGACCTTTGGCAATAATATCGCCATTATAATTCCATATAATCCATTTGCCAATTTTTTTACCTTCTTTATATCTTAATTTGGCAATACATCTTCCATTTTCATCAAACTTTTTCCAAAGCCCTTCAGGTTTGTTATTAACGATCAACCCTTTTTCAGCTAACTGACCATTATCATAATATTTCTCGAAAATCTCAATGATATCTTTTTGATCTTTAGTAGGATTATCTTTTTTATAAAAAACCATTTTATCACCATCAAAATTTTGGGATTGTTTGGATGATTGATCAAAAATAAGACAGGTATTTTGAGCACTAAGACTAAAACTAAAAATCGATAAGAGAATAAATAACCACTGTTTCATAATCAACACTATTGCCTATTAACATTTAAGACAGATAAAATTAACATTAAATTAACATTGAACAATAGGACATAAATCATTTATTCGAGCTTCAACAATAAAAGTTTCATTAAATAAAAAACCCTGATGGAGATCCATCAGGGTTTAAACTAGAAATGGTGTTATATTATACGTGTCCTTGAGCGATCATTGCTTCAGCAACTTTTATGAATCCGGCAACATTAGCACCTTTAACATAATCAACGTAAGAACCATTACTTCCGTACTTCACACAAGCAGCGTGAATACTGGTCATAATATCATGTAATTTAGTATCAACTTCTTCAGAGGTCCAACTCATACGAAGCGAGTTTTGAGACATCTCAAGTCCTGAAGTTGCAACTCCACCTGCATTTGAAGCTTTACCTGGAGCAAATAATATTTTTGCTTCATGAAATTTAGTAATGGCTTCAGGAGTACTTGGCATATTTGCTCCTTCACTTACACAGATCACACCGTTCTTAAGTAAAACAACTGCATCTTTTTCTTCAAGTTCATTTTGTGTTGCACAAGGTAATGCTACATCACATTTGATAGTCCAAGGACGACCAGGATGGAATTCAGAACCTTTAAAATGATCAGCATATTCTTTAATTCTTCCTCTTCGTACATTTTTTAAATCCATTACCCATGCTAATTTCTTAGCATCGATTCCGGCTGGATCATAAATAAATCCTGTAGAATCTGATAAGGTAACAACTTTAGCACCTAATTGGGTAGCTTTTTCACATGCATATTGCGCTACATTACCTGAGCCTGAAATAACAACAGTTTTTCCTTTAAAAGATTTACCTTTTGTTTTTAACATGCTTTCAGCAAAATAAACGTTTCCGTAACCGGTAGCTTCCGGACGAATTAAAGAACCACCAAATGAAAGTCCTTTACCGGTTAAAACACCGGTGAATTCATTTCTAATTCTTTTGTATTGACCGAATAAAAATCCGATCTCACGACCTCCAACTCCGATATCTCCGGCAGGAACGTCCGTGTCAGGGCCAATATGACGAGATAACTCAGTCATAAAAGATTGACAAAATTTCATTATTTCATTATCTGATTTTCCTTTTGGATCGAAATCAGACCCTCCTTTACCACCACCCATTGGAAGAGTAGTTAATGAGTTTTTAAGAACTTGTTCGAAAGCTAAAAACTTAAGGATGCTTAAATTTACAGAAGGGTGAAAACGTAATCCGCCTTTGTAAGGGCCAATTGCAGAATTCATTTCAATACGATAGCCTCTGTTTATTTGAAAATTTCCTTTATCATCTAGCCATGGAACACGGAACATAAGAACACGTTCTGGTTCTGCTAATCGCTCAAGAATCTTCGCTGATTTATAAATTGGATTCTCTTCCACGAAAGGAATTACCGTTTCAGCAACTTCTTCAACAGCCTGAATAAATTCTGGTTCATTGGCATTCTTTGCTCGGACTAACTTCATATAAGCGTCGATTTGAGCTTGATATTTATGATTTTTCATTTTGAAAATTTAATATAAAAATTAGACCGCAAAAGTAAAACAATTTTGTTTGCTTCATACTCTCACTTTGTCCTTTTATTTAATATTTTAATTACTTAAATTCCAGGCCTATATACAAAGGAAATGATCCTATAGATCAATTTATTTTCTTATTGGAATAATCCTTGTGTAGTTTAAACTATGCGGATACAAAAAACACTTTTAATACTTGTCATTTTTTGCTCAAGTGCCTTTATGGCCAAGACTTCTCTTGTCTTACAATTAGATAATGAAAAAGTTGATCAAAAGAAATCTAAAGTTTCCCCATTTAAACCCGGTGAAAAACTGCAATATGTTTTACATTATGGTTTATTGAATGCCGGAATCGCTGAACTAGAGGTGAAAAATTCGAAACGAAAATTTAATCGCAGAAGCGCCTTAAATATGGTAGGGAAAGGCTGGACTACTGGCGCAACCGATTGGTTTTTTACGGTTGATGATCACTATGAGACTTTCATGGATACGGAACGAATGGAATCTCTATTATTTATCCGAAGAGTGAATGAAGGTGGATTTTTAATCAATCAAGATTATTACTTTGAACAGGATTCAAATAAAGTAATGACTCAAAACAATATTGAATATCATGTTCCTGAAGGTGTTCAAGATATGCTTTCAACTTTTTACTATGCCAGAACCATTGATTATTCTGACGCAAAGGTGAATGATGTTTTTGTAATCCCCGCTTTTGTGGATGATAAAGTGGAATACTTAAGAATTAAGTATAAAGGAAAAGAAAGGATAAAAGTGAGAAATGGGCAATACGACTGTCTTAAATTTAATCCTATTGTTCTCGAAGGCAGAGTATTTAAGGACGATGATGATTTAACGGTATGGATCAGTGATGATGATAATAAGATCCCAATTTTAATTAAAAGCAAAATTCTTGTTGGATCAATTAAGGCAGAATTAAGTGAATATCATGGATTGGCAAATCCATTAGCAAAAAAGAAATAATGGTTTAAAACTCTCGTGTTAAAAGGTTTAATGCAAAAGCTTTGATCATATTTTTTTTAGTGGGATCTAAATCAATCTTTTCCAAATGCTCGAAAGCTTCTTTTTGATATTGAGATTTAATGGCATCTGCATCCTCTTTTACCTTGAGGACGTCGAATAATTCTTTAGCCAAGCTTACTTTTTTTTCCGGATCAGCCTCGAAAATCATTTTTTTCAGTTTTGCTTTTTGATCTTTATTCGCTTTTTCAAAAGCATGGATCCAAAGGCAAGTTTTTTTATTAGCGATGATATCACCACCTACTTGTTTACCAACCTTCCCTTGATCACCATAAAGGTCAAGTATATCATCTTGCAACTGAAAGGCGATGCCCGTATTTTTTCCAAATGAATAAAGATGATCTATATCTTCTTTACTGGCATTTGCCAATAAAGCACCTATTGCAAAAGAAGCACCTAAGAGATCGCCTGTTTTGAGACCGATCATAGTGATATAGTCATCTAAATTGATGCTATCTTGATTTTCAAAATCCATATCCAATTGTTGGCCTTCACATACGTTTAAAGCGGCAAAATTGAAAAGCTTTAGAGCTGGTTTTAATTTATTTTCTTCAAGATCTGATAAGATCTCATATACTAAAACCAACATTGCGTCACCGGAAAGAATCGCTGTATTTGTATTCCATTTATGATGAACTGTGGCTTTTCCTCTTCTTAAAGGAGCCTCATCCATAATATCATCATGAACCAGAGAAAAATTATGAAACATTTCAATGGCCAGTGCTGCAGGTAAAACAGTATTTAAATTTCCATCATACAATTGATTGATCCAGATAGAAATTGCAGGGCGCAGCCTCTTTCCGCCTAAAGAAAAAATATAGTCAACAGGAGCTAATAGATGACCTGATAAATTTTCCTTTCGGTATGAATCAAGATAATTGATAAAGGCCTTGTTGGCTTTTTCAATAGGCATTAAGTTGGACTTAAAATTTACTAATACTTAGTGCTGATTGAAGCATTAATTTCGCTTCGAATTCACTAAAATCGGATGTTTCATTTGAACGAATTAAAAGTGTACTTGGACCGATCTTACGCTCTGAGTACATTTGATATTGTTCTTTACTTCCTTCTTCATTGAATAATCTATATAATAATGAACTATCATTTTCTACAATGAATTCAACTTTATAAAAAGGATGGGTTTTTAATTCATTTTTTACCATTAGCATTTGTGACTCATCTTCGATAATGAAAATATCAAAATTCTTTCCAACGGTGATTTCAAGTTCACCTCTGTCTTCAAGGTAATCTACCTTACTAATATTATCAGCTATCGAATTATCCGGAACTTCTATACTAAATTTGTATCCACTTTCAAGAATAGCTAATCCTTTCCAGCCTTTCTCGATTTCAGCAGCAGCTGCTGGAGATTCGTCGGTAGTTGTTTCCTCAGTTGTTTCATTGTTACCACATGCCCATAACATTGCGATTATTAAGGCAGAAAACAGATAAATAGGCTTCATAATTTGATTTTATTTTGGGGTAAAAATATAGATAAACTTTTAATATTCAAGTATTGCATATTCTTGATATTAATCATTGATTTATTGTGTTTGAAGCTTCAATTTTGTGCTGTCAGAATTACTTAAATACATTCAAAGTTTTATTTTTATCAGCAAATTTAATATTATGAGTTTTACAGAAATACATGATTTCATAAGTCAGCCATGGCCTTGGTGGATGGGAGGGATTGTTATTGGATCAACACTATGGATCCTTTTTCGCTATGGAAAAGAGTTTGGCTTATCGGCCAATCTCAGGACAATGTGTGCCGCAGATGGTGCCGGTACTTATGCAGATTTTTTTGCATTTGATTGGGGAAAGCAAGGATGGAACTTAATGGTAGCATTAGGAGCCCTTTTTGGAGGATATATTGCCGCAAACTATTTTGGAGGTGATGGAATGGCCCATATTTCTCAGGCTACTGTCGATACACTTAATGCTATTTCGAGAGAGGACATTTTGACATATGGATCTGTTCCTATTGTTCCGGGTACAACGATTGTTAATCCGGAAATAGATCCTTTTTGGGGCCTTTATACCTGGGAAGCTGTCTTTACAGTTAGAGGGATCATCATCATTGTTGGAGGAGGATTTCTAATTGGGTTTGGAGCGCGATACGCAGGTGGATGTACCTCCGGTCATGCGATTTCCGGACTTTCAGATCTGCAACTTCCTTCTTTAGTAGCTGTTATTGGATTTTTCATAGGAGGTTTGGTCATGACTTGGGTCTTCTTACCTTTTATTCTTAGAATTCCGTTTTAATTAAATCAATAAAAATTTAGAAAAATGAAAATGTTTAAATATATAGTAGTTGGTTTTTTATTCGGATTTGGGATGTGGAAATTAGAAGCCATCTCCACTTTTAGAATAATTGAAATGTTCCATTTTCAATCATTTCACATGTATGGTATTATAATGACAGGAGTTGGTACCGGACTTATTATTACTCAATTGTTTAAATCAGGGAAAATAAAAACAAGAAGTGGGGAAATAAAAACTTTTGAGCCAAAAGCAAAAACCTGGTGGCGATATATTCTTGGAGGAATTATATTCGGAATGGGTTGGGCCCTTACCGGAGTATGCTCTGGAATGATGTTCTTATTATTAGGAGCCGGATATACTGTTTTTGTGATTTTTCTTGCATCCGCAATGCTCGGAACCTTTGCATATGGTCTTTGGAGAAAACGATTGCCACATTGATCGTCAAATGAAATATTAAAATGAAAGAGTCGGTGATTACCGGCTCTTTTTCATTTTTGACTTCTCTTGTATAATGGTGAAGATAATTTCAAATTTTCTTTATGATTTGGAGGGTATAAAAATGAGTATACAACGATTGCACTTAAAACGCCTACCATCGATCCAATAAAAACATCTTCGAAGAAATGTTGGGATAAATAGATACGGGAAACGCCAATGAAAAAGGCAAGTATAAACATGGAATTATCCATTTTTCTAGTGCTATAGATCATCGCGATCGATAGGCAAAGAGCAAATGCAGATGAGGTATGTCCTGAAGGTAAACTATTGACCATATTCATATCAACATCATCAACATAGTGTAATACATAGGGTTTGATCTCTGTAAAGTACTTGAATGGTCTTGGAGTTTCTCCGAATAAAAGATGCTTCATCCCCTGACTAATTAGTCCGCTAAGGATACCGGACAGCCATATAAGCAGACCCGATCTTAAGCTTTTAAACAGTAAGAATAACAAACCTATTAAAGCGATGGTCCATCCGTCACCTAAATGAGTTAAATATTTAAAAATGTAATCGAAATATTCATTATGAAATTGATTGAAATAAATATGTATACTCGATTTCGAATAGACAATAAGCAAATAGGCTCCAAAAAGAAGAAAAGTAAAGTATAATATGAAAAAAGATCGGTGTTGTTTAAATATTTGCATTGGACAAAAATAAGGAAGCTAATGGTATAATGAGTTAACTATTCTAAATGTAAATTAATCCTGGAAATAGATGCGCTTTACTCTCCTTGAAATATGAGTTAATGCCTCGTAAGGGATCGTCTTCATATCTTTTGCAAATTCTTCCACAGGAAGGTTTTCTCCAAATAAAATCACTTCATCACCTTCTTCGCATTGGATGTCTGTTATATCCACCATCGCCATATCCATACAAATATTGCTTATAAATGGAGCGAAATAACCATTAATAAACACTTTGCCTCCGCCATTTCCCAAGGTTCTCATTAATCCATCAGCGTAACCGATAGGAAGTGTAGCTATTTTCATGTCTTTTTCGGCCCTAAAAGCGCGACTATATCCAACGGAATCATCTTTATGAATCATTTTTATCTGTGAGATCACTGTTTTTAAAGTTCCGGCCTGAATTAATTTTTGATTACTTTCAGGAGTAAATCCAATTCCATATAAACCCAAACCTAATCTCACCATATCGTATTGATATTCAGGAAAACGTTCAATTCCCGAAGTATTTAAAATATGAAGCATGATAGGATAACTAAAGTGCTTTCGTATTTTTTCTGAAATTCGTTCAAATTTAAAGACTTGTTCTCTGGTGAAATCATCATGTTCTGCTTCCGGCGATGCGGCTAAATGACTAAAAATGGAACGCAGTTTTATTTTTGGATTTTCATCCAGATAAGAAAGAATTCTGGGAACATTCTGTTCATCAAATCCTAAACGATTCATTCCCGTTTCCAATTTTAAATGGAAAAAATGTTCATGATCAAATTCAGGATATTTATTCACCGTTTCAATAAAAGCTTGGAGCGTCCTGAAAGAATAGATCTCAGGCTCAAGGTCATACTTAAGCAATAGATGATAATTAGTGATCTCAGGGTTCATGACCATGATCGGCATTTTAATACCTGCTTTTCTTAGTTCCACTCCTTCGTCTGGATAAGCAACCGAAAGATAATCGGCACGATGATATTCCAATAAGTTTGCGACTTCGTAAATTCCACTTCCGTAACTAAAAGCCTTTACCATCACCATAAGTTTAGTTTCTGCTTTTAACTTTGATCTGTAAAAATTTAAGTTATGCAGCATACTATTCAGGTTCACTTCTAGTACCGTCTCGTGCGTTTTTTGTTGAAGCAAAGCAGTGATCCTTTCAAGTCCGAAAATACGAGCGCCTTTTATAAGGATACTTTCATTGCGAAAACCAATAGCATCTTGTTTTAAAAACGCTTCTGTGGACTTAAAAAAAAGTGCGTTTTTACGGAAGAGATCTTGATATTTAAACAATTTAGGGCCAATTCCAATAAACTTCTCTACTTTTCTTTCACTGATCATTCTTGCTAATAAAGCGTAGAGTTCCTTATCCGGAATTCCGGATTGAAATATATCTGAAAGAATCACTGTTTTAAGAGGATGCCTTCTTTGTTCATTTAGAAAATCGAGTGCAATCTCCAATGAACCAAGATCAGAAGTATAGACATCTGAAATTAGCGTAGTATTATTGATTCCATCCAGTAATTGCATCCTCATACTTATGGGAACAAGAAGCTGGATCCGTTCGTTGATCGTTTTTTGATCGTAGTTTAAAAGCAACATGGTTGCCACACAATGGATCACGTTTTCAATATTTGCTTTATCACTAAAGGGAATATTTAAAGGAAACGCTTCATTTTTGTAAGCGGCAATTATTTGAGTGGAATTACTTCCTATAATTTCACTTGAGATAAAGAGATCTGCTTCACTATTTTCTCTTGACCAGCGAAATATTTGCTTTGGGTTCCGGATATAGAGTTTACCAATCTCAGACATTATCTCCTTATAATCTGAACAATAAATCAAGGTTTCTACATGCTCAAATAATTTGATCTTTTCTGAAGTCTTCTTTTGATTGTTTTCGAAGTTTTCTGAATGAGGAGAACCAATATTGGTGATAATTCCAATAGTGGGTTGAATTATTTTCTCGAGCTTCACCATCTCTCCGGGCATTGAAATACCCGCTTCGAAAATAGCCAGATCATGCATTTCATTTATTGACCAAACCGAAAGGGGCACTCCTACTTGAGAGTTATAGCTTTTTGGGCTTTTAATGATTTCAAATTCTTTATCGAGCAATTGAGAAAGCCATTCTTTAACTATCGTTTTGCCATTACTCCCTGTGATACCGATCGTTTTGAGATTGAATTGATTTCGATGATATGCAGCAAGGGCTTGAAGTGCATCGATCACATTTTTAACCAAAATAAAATTAACAGATGCATCGATATTTTTCAAACTAGAAACATTGCTGATCACAAAATTTCTCACTCCTTTTTCAATGAGTTCTTTGATGTATTTATGACCATCATTTCGCTCTCCCGGTATAGCAAAAAACAAGGTATTTTGTGGAGAAGTGATCTTTCTGGAGTCGATGCTTAAAAAGCGAATAGGATCATCATTATAAAAATGGATCAGCTCACCATTTACAATTGCATTAACTTTTTTTATTCTCAATCCCTCTTTTGACATCACTTAAGTTCTGAAGTTACCTTATTAAAACATGTTCTGCAAATAGGCTCATAGTGTTCTGTCTCGCCTAAAAGGATTAAAGATTTTTCCGTTGTAATTCGATGAGAAAATTGAGCTAGACTCCCGCATCGAACACAAATGGCATGTACTTTTGTAACATATTCGGCCATTGCCATCAGATCAGGCATAGGACCAAATGGATTTCCTTTAAAATCCATATCTAATCCTGCAACAATTACACGAATCCCTTTGTTTGCTAATTGGCGACATACATTCGGAAGTTCTCGATCAAAAAATTGCGCTTCATCGATTCCGATCACATCGCAACCATCTGCTAATAACAATATGGAAGAGCTTGCTGAAACAGGTGTTGAAGGAATTGAATTTTGATCGTGACTCACCACCTCAACTTGGTCATAACGAATATCCGTATCAGGCTTAAAAATCTCCACTTTTTGTTTGGCGAAAGTGGCCCTTTTTAGTCGGCGAATTAATTCTTCTGTTTTACCAGAAAACATAGAGCCACAAACGACCTCGATCCATCCACTTCGTTGCTTATTTTTTGAGGTATTCTCTAAAAACATGATTTATTAATTCAACTTTTAAAATAGATGTTAGTTGTCCAAAGATGAAACAAAATTAGCAGAAAGTCTTTGAAAGTATCTAAAATGTTTGATTTAGATAATCTATTGAAATAGGATTTATGAGGTCTTGATTAATATGGTTAATTTCGTGGCGAAAATTAGAGAATTATGGAAATGGAAAAATTGATCGCTGCTTTCCCTCATGGAATGAAAGAAGCTGTTAAACACAGTAATAATTTAAATTTAAAGGATTCTAAAAAGGCAATAAACAATGTTTTAATTACAGGTCTTGGAGGCTCAGGAATTGGAGGAACGATCGTTTCTAAGATTGTTGCGAGTTATGCTAGCGTCCCTATTGTTGTTAACAATGATTATACGATACCCGATTTTGTAAGCCCTGAAACCTTAGTTATTGCATGTTCATATTCAGGAAATACAGAAGAAACTTTATCTGCATTTGATCTTGCTTTGGAAAAAGAAGCAGAAATAGCTTGTTTAACTTCCGGAGGAGAATTAAAAAAGAGAGCTGAAAAATTAGGCTTAAATCTGGTTTTAATGCCTGGTGGAGATCCGCCAAGAACCACTTTAGGCTGGTCTTCTCCTCAAATATTTGCCATTCTGGAACATTATGGAGTTATAGATGATCGTTTCAGAGAGTCATTGGAAAACACTCCTGATTTTTTATTGGATCATCAATTTGAGATCAAGACAAAAGCAAAATTATTAGCTGAAAATCTATATACAAATACTCCGGTAATTTACTCTGATGATGCATACGAAGGGATTGCAATCCGGATGCGTCAACAGATTAATGAGAATTCAAAGTCCTTATGCTGGCACCATAAATTCCCGGAAATGAATCATAATGAGTTAGTTGGCTGGGCTAGTGGAAATGATAAACTTGCCGTTATCATTCTAAGATCATCAGATGATCATCCTCAAACCCAAAAAAGGATGGAATTATGTAAAGGTATATTTTCAAAATATACTAAGAACATTAATGAAGTATATGCAAAAGGAGATGATCAATTAATGCGAT
Source organism: Flavobacteriales bacterium (assembly GCA_024641785.1). GTDB lineage: Bacteria > Bacteroidota > Bacteroidia > Flavobacteriales_D > JAHECK01 > JAHECK01. Next base: position 13,375 of record JAHECK010000077.1, read on the forward strand.
CGTATTTTTTAATTCATTTTGTAGACTGGGTTTCTTTATATCTTGCAGATATGTATGGAGTGGATTCTATTGAAGTAAATGTGATCGATTATTTAAAAGGGGAATTAGCTAAAGGATAAAAGCGAGAAACTTGGAGCACAATGCTCGAAGTTTTCACAAAGGCACGAGGGCTCTAAGCTACACAAAAAACACAGTGTATCTTAGAGCTTTTGTGGATGGAAATGTAAAATAATGGTAAAGGTTCATTATAAAGATCTAGGTTTAATCGATTACAAGGATGCTTGGGATCTACAACAGAGCATTTTTGACTCTATGACTGATCAAAAGTTGAAGAATCGAAATCTGCCTGAAATTGAACAGACTTTTATTCAAAGCCAGTTATTTTTTTGTGAGCACCCTCATGTTTATACTTTGGGGAAAAGTGGGGAAATGGAAAATCTCTTGCTGGATGAAAAAGGATTAGAACAAAGGGAAGTATCTTTTTACAAAATCAATAGAGGGGGTGATATCACCTATCACGGTCCTGGTCAGATTGTTGGTTATCCGATCTTCGATCTCGAACAAATATTCACAGATATCGGAAAGTATCTTCGTTTTTTAGAAGAAGCAATGATTAGAATGCTCGCTGAGTACGGGATTATTGCCGGTAGATTAGAAGGGATGACAGGTGCCTGGATCGATGTTGGGAATCCGTTGAAAGAACGGAAAATTTGTGCGATGGGAGTGAAGATCAGTCGATGGGTAACGATGCATGGATTTGCATTAAATGTAAATTCTGATGTAAGTTACTTTACAAATATTATCCCTTGTGGAATTCAAAATAAGGGAGTGACAAGCATGGAGATCGAACTTGGACGCAAATTAGATATGGATGAGGTCAAGGAAAAGATCAGAAAACATATGCAAGAGCTATTCTCAATTGAGTGGGTTTAATAGACAATAGAGAATAATTTGAATATGTTTGACCCCTCCGACTCAGTCGCCCGCTTAATGAATTTATCTCTAATTTAGATCCAAGCGCGGTCAAATCTTCATAGTTAGATGTTATTTAAGGTAAGAAGACCCCAGAGGGGTCAGGCAGATTGTTAAGATTTTTCTCATAATAAACTCGCCATAAATAAGTAGTTTAGATATTTAGATTTACGACACATGAAAAGCATCCCTAATCTCAGAATCAGTTTAATTCAGACATCACTTTTTTGGGAAGACCGACAACAAAATTTATCTCACATTGAAGGGCTTATTGGCGGACTAAAAGGAAAAACTGACATTATCATTTTACCTGAAATGTTTAGTTCCGGGTTTAGTATGAATACCGCTTCAGCATATGATACGATGGAAGGGGAAACAATGGATTGGCTCAGGAATATGGCTCAATCACTTGCTAGCGTAATATGTGGTAGTATTAAAGTAAAAGAAAAACAGAAATTCTATAATCGTTTTATTTGGATGATGCCAAATGGAGATTGGCAAAAATATGATAAACGACATTTGTTCAGTTTTGCTGAAGAAGACAAGTATTTTACAAAAGGAGAAGAGAAATTACTTATCGAGTATAAAGGGTGGAAAATTTCACCCTTGATCTGTTATGATCTTCGATTTCCTGTTTGGAGTAAAAACACATTAATCAATGGAGCGGCAGAATACGATCTGTTAATTTATACAGCCAATTGGCCTGAAGTAAGAAAGGTTGCTTGGCAAAGCTTATTATTGGCAAGGGCAATAGAAAATCAGTCATTTGTTGCCGGTGTAAACCGCGTTGGAGTGGATGGGAAAATGATCACATATTCTGGTGATTCTGCTATCATCAATCCTTATGGAGCTTATTTGTCGGAAGCCCAAAATGGGCATGAAGATATTATTCATGCAGAGCTTGATTACGCTCTATTAACTGATTTCAGAAAAAAGTTTCCGGTGCTAAATGATGCCGATCATTTCACTATTAAATAACTCAATTAACAATTGAAAGTCGGTATATTTTGATCTCCCTCTGTCGGGACGCTTATTTTATAATGTATTTTTAAAAATATTCAATTCTTATTAGAGGATGTGATTTCTTTAAAAAGAATGGAGTGAATGATTTCGTAACCAATACACTATAACTATGAGCGGTGCTAATAAATTAGAGTTAATGAATTCTGTTTTAGTAAAAATGGAAGACCTGAAAAATTCACAACAGAGCTTGATTGGAAAAATAGGTCAGATCGAAGTGCAATTATTTGATATTAATTCGCCGGATCTGGATAAAGACCTATCAAAGGTAATTGACCGTGCTTCTGAAACACTAAACATTATTGAAGAAGCTAAAGCTAACTTCGAAGAAAAAAGAGATATTATAGCAAAAGGAGCAGCTTAAATATTAACCGACAACAATATTTACGATTTTTCCTGGAACTACAATAACTTTGCGAATACTTACCCCCTCCAGCCATTTTTCGGCGCGAGGATCACTTAAAGCAAGTTTTTCAACCTCTTCTTTGGT
>JAHECK010000184.1:0-2147 GCA_024641785.1 Flavobacteriales bacterium
ATGTCAATTTTTATTTAAAAATATTTTTCCTACCCGCTCTTCCCTTCTCTTCCTAAACTTCTTCTCGCAGGTAAATCAACTCTTTTTAAAACACCCTCTTTCGTTAAATTGGGAGCGCAAAATTACACTCTTTTTATATCTAGCTACTATATTTAGTAAACTATTTTGAAAATATATTTAAATAATTATTGAAAGGATATTTAATTTTCAGTAAATCAATTATTTAGGGGGTAGAGGCAGATACGGAAATAATTTTTCCATTCATCATTTCTGAACTATTTTCAATAAAGTTAATAATATAGTAAGCCATCTGTTTCGGACTAAATGGGGCCTGATATCCGGGGAAAGCTTTTTCCAGCATTTCAGTTTGGACCGCCCCCAGCGCTAAACAATTAAAATGAATGGAAGTATCCTTGTATTCTTCTGCTAAGCATTCTGTTAATATAGCTAATGCTCCTTTACTGGAACTGTAAGCTGAAAGGCCGGGAAATTTAACGCTTCCCTGCACACCTCCAATACTACCTATATTAATAAGACTTGCTTTTTCAGCATTTTTCAAATATGGTATGCAAATTTGACTTAACTTAAATGGAGCATAGTAATTGACATCAAAACTATTTTTGACTTCTGTATAATTTAACTCTTCAAAAGGCTTGCTTATTAGAAATCCGGCATTATTAATTAAGATGTCAAGACTTTTCCACTCATTTAAAACATTTATTATTTTATAATGAACATCCTCATCCAGGATATTCCCAATAATTTCTTTCCAATTAGTACTATCTTTATTTGTAAGGTCATCCAGATTTGTTTCTGACCTTGAAATACTCATCACTTCATAACCATCATTCAATAGCTTCCTTAGTATTTCTTTTCCTATTCCTTTACTGCAACCTGTGATAATCGCTTTCATGACTTATTGAATATTGTAGAATGATCTCAAATGTAATTTTTTTGATTTTAATGAATTAATTTAATTTAGCATGCAAAGTTCGAAAATATGAAAAGGCACCTAATAATACTTGTATCACTGATATCTATTTGTTCATTAAATGTTTTAAGTGCACAAACAGTTGATAGTACTTCACAGCAAGAAAGTGTTTTGCCGCCTACAAGAAAGTCAAAAGCTGCGACAAAATATTCAACTCCTCCAAAATCAAAACCTGATTGGAAAAAGAAGATCTATGTTGGAGGTTATTTTGGATTGTCTTTCGGTAGCTATACCAATATTGAGATTTCACCAATTGTTGGATATAATTTTACTGAGGATTTTAATATGGGAATTGGAGTAATCTATAATTATTATGCATATGAAATTCCAAATTATACAGGTTTTGGTAATACTAAGGTATCATCAAGTAATTGGGGTGGGAGACTAAATGCAAATTACACCTTATTTAATCTTGTTTCTTTAGGTGCAGAGTATCAATTATTAAGTGTGGATGTATATGGTTATGATGATGTTGGGGCTCTCATTAGCGATAAAGAACTTGTAAATATTTTATTCCTAGGCGGAGGAATCCGTCAAAGGATTGGAAGAAATTCTTCCATGTTTATAATGGCTTATTATGATGTATTGCAAAATAAATATTCACCTTACAATGATCAGGTTGTATGGAGAATAGGTGTTGCTGCCGGATTTTAATAAATAAAAACACCTTCATCCTGTCGGACAAAGGTGTTTCAATTAAATCGTATTTCGATAATATTAACCCACCATTAAAACTTGATCTTTTGATCCATCAAGTTTGCTTTTTACGGCTGCTAATCTTAGTCCTTCATCTAAGGCATCTCTTAAGGTTGTAAATCCTTCGGCACCTACACTTAAACGAACTAGGCTATCAGTAATTCCGCGTTCATTTCTATCCGCTTCAGGAATTATTGCATGCGTCATACTAGCGGGATGTTCAATATAGGAAATAACAGAACCTAAACTGACTGCTAATTCCATAGGTGTTTCCGGTCCGGCAAAATAATTCATCAATTTTACTCCGGTATCATAGCCTCCTTTTACATGGAAGGCGATCATTGCGCCCGGACCTCGCATTTGTTTTTTAGCTAATTCATATTGAGGGTGTGAATCTAAACCAGGATAGTGCACAGAATCTACCATTGGGTGATCTTTCAAGAATTTAGCTATTTTTTTA
>JAHECK010000184.1:2157-4176 GCA_024641785.1 Flavobacteriales bacterium
CAAGATCCTGAATAGAATAGGAGTTTAACCAAGAGTCGAATGGGGAAGGAGTAGGGCCAAAATCTTTATAAGCCATAAATAGATCTCCACTAAAATAGGAGTAAGGTCCTAAAGCAACACCTGCAATAGAGGCTGAATGGCCATTGATATATTTAGTCATCGAATGAATAACGATATCCGCACCAAGTCTAAAAGGCTGTTGTAAGTATGGAGAGCAAAATGTATTATCAACTATTAATAAAGCTTCATTTGCTTCCGTAATTTTTGAGATCGCTTCTATATCAGATATTTCCAGGGTTGGATTTGATGGAGTTTCTACAATAACAGCAACTATTTCGGGATGATCTTTCATCAGTTTCTTTACATTCTCCACTTTAGTGGTATCCGTGAAGTAGACATGCACTCCAAAGCGCTCTTGTAAGTATCGAACAAAGGAATCAGTGCAACCATAAACATTCCCGACAACCAAACCGTCGCCAGGTTTTATAAAACCCATTAGCGTAGTGGAGATGGCTGCCATTCCACTGGCAAACACATAGACTCCAATGGTGGGTTCCTTTTCGTCTGCTGCAAGGGCCTTGTCAATAATGTGGGCACATTCAAGCTGAAAGATTTTCTTTTCGAGGTATTCTGTACTTGGATTTCCCAAACGGGTATAAACACGTGCAAAAGGTTTTTCACCTGAAGGCGACATTCCTAAAAAGCGATCTGCTCCATCTTGCACATCGTGAAAGGCAAAAGTAGATTTTTGATGAATATTAGGTAAACCTATTCCAACGCAAACAGAATTGAAACGATCTTCATTCATTTGTTTAACATCAGTACGAGCGTATTTTTTTTTCTTGTCGAACCATTCGTTCCACCATTCGAATCTCCCTTTCATAGTAATTAAATTAAGTAAGTATTAATGCGGTTGTATGTTTAATTTCATTCAAAACAAAAGAAGTGTTTACATGAGCAACATCCTTTGTTTGTGTAAGTTGATCCATAACGAAGCGATAGTATTCGTTCATATCCGCCACTACTATTTTTAGAAGAAAATCGCTTTCTCCAGTAGTGTGATAACATTCTGTTACTTCATCGAAGGAGCTTATTTTTTGAGTAAAAGCTTCGATCATTTCTTTTGAGTGAATATCGAGACGAACATGTGTAAATGCGGTGAGATTATAATTTAATTTACTCGCATCTACTAAGGCAACGTAATCTTTGATCAAGCCATTTTTTTCTAATTTTTTAGTCCTTTCAAAAATGGCTGTAGTTGATAAACCCAGTTTGTCAGCTAATTCGCGCGTTGTGATGCGGGAATCAAGTTGTAATTGGTTTAAAATTGTTTTATCAATTTGATCTATCATTCTGTAAAAGTATTTAAAAAACAAATATAAAACCATTTTATTAGGTATTATAAGGATAAAAATCTATAATTATTAATTGATATAGAAAAATATTAACAATTGTTTTTTTTGTAATCCTAAATTTCAGATAAAAAAAAGACCGCGTATAGCGGTCCTTCAATAATATAATTTGAAATTTTTAATTCAAATACTTGGCAATCGCATTATCATAGATCTCTTTAGCTTCTGCAACAAAGCCGAAGTGTTCTTCATCTACCAACATTTTGCCTTGTGTTACATGTCCTAATGCGGTAATTTCTACAGGACCTTGAGCAATAAAATCAACGAAGTCATCAACTAAGCCCGGTTTAACAGAGACTACTACGCGACCTTGACCTTCTCCAAATAAGTAAGCATCCGGACGAATTTCAGAATCGGTCATAATATCGAAACCGAGTCCGTTTCGCAGACCTTTTTCCAATAAGGTAATAAACAAACCGCCATCGGATACATCATGTGCCGAAGCGATCAATTTATGTTTTATGGCGCCCGCCACTGCTCTTTGAAGTAAAAATTCTTTATCCAGATCGAAGTAGGGGGCAGGTGAGTTTTTAATTCCAAGAATGTTTGCAAGGTATTCAGACGAGCCGATATCTTCTTTCGTTTCACCTAATAAAAAGATCATATC
>JAHECK010000185.1 GCA_024641785.1 Flavobacteriales bacterium
GCTAACTTCGAAGAAAAAAGAGATATTATTGCAAAAGGAGCGGCTTAAATATTAACCGACAACAATATTTACGATTTTTCCTGGAACTACAATAACTTTGCGAATACTTACCCCCTCCAGCCATTTTTCGGCGCGAGGATCACTTAATGCAAGTTTTTCAACCTCTTCTTTGGTGGTTTCTCTTGGGACTTCTAATTGAAAACGCATTTTCCCATTAAATGAAACAGGATAATTATAGTTGTTCTCAATAAGATAGGCCGGATTAAATTCCGGATATTTTGCAAAACTAATGCTTGACTTATTTCCCAATTCTTGCCATAATTCTTCTGCAATATGAGGGGCATAAGAACTTAGGACAATAGTTAAATTGCTTATTATGTTGCGATTATTACATTTTTGTTCGTTCAACTCATTTACGCAGATCATAAGGGCACTAACAACTGTATTGAAGCTATAACGATTGATGTCATCCTCCACTTTTTGAATCGTTTTATGAAGAGTTTTTAGTGCTTCTTTAGTAGGATTCCCCTCAGAAAGTTCAAGTTTTCCATCCAAATGACTCAAATTCCAGAAACGGCGTAAAAAATTATGTACTCCGCTAATTCCTTGTGTATCCCATGGCTTCGCTTGTTCTAAAGGACCAAGAAACATTTCATAACAACGTAAGGTGTCTGCACCAAATTTCTCGACTAATTCATCAGGGGTTTGAACATTGTATTTCGATTTCGACATCTTTTCCACTTCATAACCACAGATATATTTTCCATTTTCTAATTCAAATGTGCTATCAGAATATTCAGCTCGCCACTGTTGAAATGCTTTTATATCTAAGATATCGTTTTCTACCATGCTGATATCAACATGGATTGGAGTGACTTCCTTTCCTTGGATCAATCCTTTTGAAATAAAAGTTCCGCTTTGTTTATCACGGTACACAAAGCTCGATCGGCCTAAGATCATCCCTTGATTGATCAGTTTTTTAAAAGGTTCATCAAAGCCAATAAATCCTCTGTCATAAAGAAATTTGGTCCAAAATCGGCTATATAATAAATGACCGACTGCATGTTCACTTCCGCCAATATATAAGTCAACTTGTTTCCAGTAATCTGCTTTTTTCCGAGAAACAAATTCGTTTTCATTTTCAGGATCCATATAGCGTAAAAAATACCAGGCAGATCCAGCCCATCCCGGCATGGTATTATACTCCATTCGATCTCCTTTAAAAACAGACCAGTCTTCTTTCTTCGCTCTGGCTAAAGGTGGCTCCCCGGCTTCAGTTGGAAGGTATTTATCTACCTTTGGTAGAGTTAAAGGAAGCTCATCATCTTCTAATAGATGAGGAATATCGTTTTCGAAATAGACCGGAAATGGTTCTCCCCAATAGCGTTGACGAGAAAAGATAGCATCTCTTAAGCGATAGTTTATTTTTCCTTTGCCAATACCTGCTTCTTCCAGTTTTTTGATCACCACTTTCGTCGCATCGGCTACATTTAAGCCATTTAGAAATTCAGAATGATTAAGTATGGCGTCTTTTTCTACATAAGCTCCATTCTCAATGTCATAATCTTTAAAAATATTCGGAATCGATATATTATAATGCTTTGCAAAATCAAAATCGCGTTGATCCCCTGCAGGTACCGCCATTACTGCCCCGGTTCCATAACTCGCAAGAACATAATCACCGATCCAAATGGCGATTTTATCTCCAGTAAAAGGATGCAATGCATAGGCACCGGTAAAAACGCCGCTCACTTCTTTCACATTACTCATGCGATCGCGTTCTGTTTTTGCAGCTGCTTTTGTTTTGTAATCTTCAACCGATTTTTTTTGAGCATCGGTGGTAATTATTTTTACGAGCTCATGTTCTGGAGCGAGAGTCATAAATGAAGCTCCGAAAATCGTATCAGGGCGTGTTGTAAAGACCTCGATCTTTTCTTTAAATCCATCTATAGAAAAATGGATAGAAGCTCCTTCAGAACGGCCGATCCAATTTCGTTGTTGTTCTTTAAGAGAATCAGAAAAATCAATCTCATTTAAACCTTTTAGTAAACGCTCAGCATAGGCCGATATTCGCATACTCCACTGGCGCATTTTTTTCTGAACAACCGGGTAACCACCACGTTCCGAAAGTCCTTCTTTTACTTCATCATTTGCAAGTACGGTTCCTAATTCTTCACACCAATTTACCATGGTGTCGCTGAGGTAAGTTATTCTATATTCTTGAAGAATGTTTTCTTTTTCAATGGCTGAAAATGCATTCCATTGTTCAGCATTAAATACTCTTAAGTATTCTGTTGATGCATTTATATTTTTATTCCCTTCTTTTTCAAAATGAGAGATCAATGATTCGATCGATTCGGCTTTATCACTTGTGTTATTATACCAGCTATTAAATAATTGCTTAAAGATCCACTGCGTCCATTTATAATAATGAGGATCAGAAGTTCTTACTTCTCTGCTCCAGTCGAAGGAGAAACCCATTTTATCCAACTGATCGCGATAACGGGCAATATTATTTTCAGTAGTAAGAGCAGGATGCTGACCTGTTTGTATGGCATATTGTTCGGCGGGTAGACCAAAACTATCATAACCCATTGGATGTAAAACATTAAATCCCTTTAACCTTTTATATCTGGAAAAAATATCAGATGCGATATAACCTAAAGGATGACCAACATGTAAACCTGCACCGGATGGGTAAGGAAACATATCCAACACGTAGAATTTTTCTTTTCCTATTTCTTCTTCAGCACGAAATGTTTTTTTTTCACGCCAATAATTCCGCCATTTATTTTCTATTTCCCGAAAATTGTAATCCATAATAAAAGCTCGCAAATTTAGTAAGCGAAGGTAGTATTTTGATCATAAAAAAGGAGGCTTAAATGTGATTTAATGCTTTGTGTTCAATTTGATTACATTTTGTAAATTGCCCGCTGATATTCCTACATTTAAAGAGGAAAAAAGAAAAAGACATTTTAAAAGAAAGATAAAGTATAATAAAGATGGTAAAATCGGATATTGAAATTGCCCAGGCGGCAACCCTGAGAAACATAAAAGACATTGCTTCAATTTTAAAACTAACAGAGGATGATCTTGAATTATATGGAAAATATAAAGCGAAACTTCCACTTGATCTGATCAATGAAGATAAAATAAAGGAACATAATCTTGTTTTAGTTACAGCAATAACTCCAACTCCATCGGGAGAAGGAAAAACGACTGTTTCGATCGGACTAACGGAAGGATTGAATAAAATTGGGAAGAAAGCAACAGTAGTTTTAAGAGAACCATCTCTTGGGCCGGTTTTCGGAATTAAAGGTGGAGCTGCAGGAGGAGGATACTCTCAGGTTATTCCAATGGAAGATATCAATCTTCATTTTACCGGCGATTTTTCAGCTATCGAAAAAGCGAATAATCTACTTGCCGCATTGATCGATAATAATGTTCAGAGTAAGGGAGACCATAATCTGGGTATTGATCCTCGTACAATTACTTGGAAACGTGTGATGGATATGAATGATCGCGCTTTAAGAGAAATTATAACAGGACTTGGAGGGAAAGCGGGTGGTATGCCAACTCAAACAGGGTTTAATATCACTGCTGCTTCGGAGATCATGGCAATACTTTGTTTGGCTGAAGATTTTGCTGATCTGAAGAAAAAAATAGCTCAAATTTATGTTGGTGACACCTATGATGGAAAAGCTGTTTATGCAAGGGATCTTAATGCACAAGGTGCGATGGCAGCTTTATTAAAAGATGCGATTAAACCAAATTTAGTTCAAACACTCGAAGGAAATCCTGCGATCATTCATGGTGGTCCATTTGCTAATATAGCGCAAGGGACAAATTCTGTAATTGCCACGAAAACGGGATTGACTTTATCTGATTATGTTGTTACTGAGGCTGGTTTTGGCGCAGACTTAGGTGCTGAAAAATTCCTGGATATAAAATGTGGTTATAGCGGACTATCTCCAAAAGCAGTGGTTATAGTAGCTACCGTTAGGGCTTTAAAGTATCATGGTGGAATTGCATTAACTGAACTAACAAAGGAGAATCTTGAAGCACTTAAAAAAGGATTAGCAAATCTTGATAAGCATATTGAAAATATGCAAGGATTTGGATTGCCTGTTGTTGTCGCTATAAATAAATTTATAAGTGATACAGACGCAGAGG
>JAHECK010000186.1 GCA_024641785.1 Flavobacteriales bacterium
GCCAAAGTTTAATCGTTGGCAGGGTTATTAATGGCCATAGTCCATTTCATCGATCTTTCCACTCGTTAGTTTCTTTTGGATAATAAAATAGATCATCAAGAGTCCGAAGCCAATAATTCCCCAAACCATTGCTATTCCAAGACTATACTCATCTGCAGAAGTATTATAAATACTCAAAGAGTCACTTAAATTGTTAGTCGAAGGCAGAATGATAGGAAACATGGAAGCGAGTGAAGTGCTTATTCCTCCTATAATAAGCAAGGAAGAAAAAACTAATCCAAGACTTTCATTTTTAAATTTCCTTATGAAAAGTGTTCCTAAAAGTCCCCCTATAAAAAGTATTGGGAAAATAATAAGCAAAGGACTTTCACTAAAATTGGTAAAGGACTCCGGGTTGATATTTTGCAACATACCTAATGATAGTATAGTAAAAATAGTCAGGATGATAGCGGAGTAATATATGATCTTTTTTAGTTCGTTATTGATAGATGAATTCGTTTTTAAAATGATCCAATTCGCTCCATGTATCATTAATGTAAGCACAGAAATTAATCCTATGATCAATGTAAACCAATCGATAACGCCCGGGTGAGTCCCTAAAGGACTAAAATGGCTGTTCCATAAAGGCAAGAAAAAATAATGTGCTTCGTAAGCGGCTACTCCATCTTCTACTCCCCCTAAATTTACTCCCCTTACAATGTTTCCTAAGGCAATTCCAAAGAATAGGGCCAACAATAAACTCGAAATTCCAAATGCTTTGTCCCAAAGATCTTTCCACATTTGATAATCAAATTGACTTCTCAATTCTAATCCGATTGCTCTAAATATTATCAGCCATAAAACAATACTTAATGGGAGATAAAAGCCACTAAAAATCGAAGCATAATATGTTGGAAAGGCCATGAACAGCAATCCACCAGCCGCAACTAACCAAACTTCATTTGAATCCCAAAATAAACCTGCTGCTTTTGCTATCACCTTTTTATCATCTTCGGTTTTTGCGAAGAATAAATGAATGATCCCGGTTCCAAAATCATAGCCATCCAATAAGAAGAAAACCGTTAAAACAAATGCGATCACGATATACCAAAGTAGCTCCATATCTTAATGTTTTTGTGGTTTAGGACCGGAATGGATCGTTTTTCCAACGAGCAGTAAAAACAAAAGGCCGAGTACCAGGTATAATCCTACAAAACCTAAAAGGGTGAATAAAGTATTCCCGGAGGAAACGGTAGGGGATATTCCAATATTCGTTTTTAATAACCCATAGACCAAATAAGGTTGCCTTCCAAGTTCTGCAACATACCATCCTGTAGTATTTGCGATATAGGCGAAAGGGAATAAAAATAAAATGGCCCACAACACCTTCGAATTTTTAAATAATTTTTTTCTCCAAAGCATGAAAGCAGCTAAGCTCATAATGGCAATAAAAATGGTTCCTAAACCAACCATCATATGGTAGGAATAATAAAGTGCGGGTATATTATCAGGAAGTTCTTCCTTTTCAAACTGATCCATTCCTAAAATTTGTTTGTGCCAGTCTTTATAGGTTAAAAAGCTAAGAATATTAGGAACGGCAATTTTATTGTCGAGTTTTTTTTCGACCATATTCGGTTGTCCGATCAAAACAATTTCAGAGCCGGCTTTTTCGGTTTCAAAGATCCCTTCCATAGCAGCAAAAGAAGCAGGTTGATAAACGGCTACATTTTTTGCATTCCAATCCCCGGTCGGGAAAGCGACAAGCAGACTCGATATTAACCCGAAAATAATTCCGGTCTTTAAAAATAATTTTCCGTAGAGCTCATTTTGTTTGCTCAACAAATAAAAGGCTCCTATGCTCGAGATCACAAATGATGAAGTAACAAGTGACGCCATCTGATTATGCAAAAAGGCAGGGAAAAGCCAGGGGTTACTAAATAAAGCGGAGAAATTTGAAAGCACGTATTTTCCGTTTTCTAAAATTTCATATCCTACGGGATGTTGCATCCAAGCATTGGTAGCTAATATCAAATAACCGCTTGCCCACGAACCGATAAAAACGAAGACTCCTGTTAAGAGATGAAGTTTTTGACCCATCAATTTTTCACCAAAAATAAAGAGGGCTAAAAAAGAGGATTCCAGAAAAAAGGAAAACATTCCTTCCATTGCCAGCGTTTGGCCAATAATTCCTCCTGTTAATTCAGAAAATTTTGCCCAATTGGTTCCAAATTGAAATTCTAAAGGAATCCCGGTAATGACGCCCATAGTAAAGTTGAGGGCAAATATTTTCATAAAAAATTTAGCGGAGTCATTGAAGACTGGATTCTTTGATTGTAAAAAGCGCCATTTAAAATAAACGATGATCAATGACAAGCCCATCGTAAGCTGCGGAAAAAGGTAATGAAATGTGATCGTAAATGCGAATTGCAGCCGATCATAAAATATCATGTCTTCCATTAGCCTGTTATTAAACCTAGGTTAAAATTAAGGGACGATTTTAAGCCCGATCTTATCTGCTAATTTCGGAAGTTCAAGCATCGCCTGGTCTTTGTCATTGAATTTTTTTATCATCACTTTTTGCGACCGTTCTCGATTTAAAAGGTAAATGCTATAGGTGATCTCATCATTATCCGAATCATCCTTTTTAAAACTAAATGCAGCCGAACTTTCACGATCGGTAATGATGGTAATAAAAGGAAATTGTGTAAGCGGGATCCATGGACCAAATTTGATCCAGTAATACCGAGTGTATTCTTTAAAACGTTTGTTTTTTAAATCGATGCGGGTACCGCTTAGGGTAAAGCTTAAAAGGATTCCTACTAAAAATAAAACGACAGAAATAAGCGGACTATCCTTGAAAAAGACCGGACTAAAAAGAATAAAAACATATCCTCCATTTATTGCAGCTTGTGGAAAGGATTTCCCGGTTGTATGATCAATAAAATTTTCCATGAGATGATTTATTCAAAATTAAGATTTAACCCAGAATATTCAATAGAAAAGGAATTCCTTATAAATAATTATCAAAATACGTAGCCTATTGAAGTAGTTGTACCCCAGTCGGTGTTCGATGCCGTTGTACTTGAAGGTTTGTTATCTGAGTTAAAATAGAAAGAAAAGGTGAATGTAAAGTCATTAAATATTTCCCATGAAATTTGAGTTTCCAGATCAGATCGTAATCGGCCAAGATCGGTTAAGCTAGGATAAAGAATAGCCGATGAAGCAAGGGTAATTTTAGGGCTTGAAAATAAATAAAGGTTATAAGTTCCTGAAATAATAGCTTCAATCGCTTCACTTTTATTTCCTTGATCATCGAGCTCAATATTTACAATAGAACCAGTCATAAATTTGAGTAAATTGGAATTGGATTCAGCGGCGATGTATCCAATACCTAGTCCGGTAAGAAATCGACTATCAATTCCTAATTCTGTATTTTGTTGCCAACCAACTACAAAGTTTAAAAAGGCTCTCTTTTTAAAATAGTAGTATAAGTTGTAAGTAATATCCTGCTTACGACTGCGAAGGTCACTATTATCACTTATGATTGAATTTATTGCTAATTTGTTCAGCAGATAATTGGTTCTGTATTTTACATTAGCAGCAAAATTGGACTGTAAATTGGCCGTCCCTTTTGCATAACTCAAGCCATAGTTAACAGAACCTTCAAGTCCTTGCCAAAAACTCTTTGCAATCTGACTGATAGAGACAATTTCCATTATTGGATATACCTCTTCGATCATTATACCCGAAGAAATTTTTACATATCCCAAACTATCAACCTTCGACAATTTTCCATAAATCTTTGTTCGATCTCTTAAAATGATCTCCAATAATTGCTTCGTTTCTATGCTGGCAATTTTATACCACTTGATATTTAAAGTACCTAAGTCACTTGTTTTTACTTGTAATTTTCCTTGTAAAAGTTGTTTTACGGCGCAAGTTATTTTATCTCCATTGTATAGGGTTAGGGTATCTGTTTTGGGTTCGCTTGCCACTAAGGGTTTAGCGAATAGTAAAAAAATGAGAAAAATGATATTCCATCTGCCAATAAATGTGGAACTCATAATTGATGAATTTTTTATGTAGGTAAAAATAGACAATCGATACTATTCGCAAAAAAGGATCGGATTTTTGTGATTTTTATT
>JAHECK010000187.1 GCA_024641785.1 Flavobacteriales bacterium
TAGTACAGCTAAAAAAGATAATTGAAACCCTACATTGAACAGATTATTTGGATTGATAAATAGCATAAAAAATGCAGCCATAGACAAGGAATTATAGATTGATGTATTTCGAGTAAGCGATTGGCCTATACTTATAAAGGAAAACATGATCGAAGCTCGGATAATGCTTGGGGAGAAGCCGCTGATACCGGCGAATAGCCAAATAATGAATAATAGAACAAGTACCTTAAACCATCTAAAAAAGGAGTTTGATTTGCTTATTTTAATTAGGGATAAAAGCTTAGTGAAAAGGATCACAATAATTCCGACATGAAGGCCTGAAACTGCTAAAACATGACTAGCTCCTGCTACGCTAAAAGCAGATGTAATTTCAGGATCGAGATTTGATTTATCGCCTAGAACAAGTGCTTTTATGAGTGCTTTTGAATCCTCTTTTAAGGGAAAGGAAGAAATCCGATTTAAAAGTGCTTTTCGAAATTTAGTAAAGAAGCGAAGAAAAGTGAAACGATTAACTTCCTTAATTAATAGCTGATTTTCATTTAAAAAGAGGGTATAAGCGATGCCTTGCATTTCCAGATAAGACTTATAATCGAATTCATTTGGATTTACCGGATCTTTTAATTCTTGGAGTTTCGAAGAGCAAATGAGGAGATCTCCGGGTAATCCTTTGGGTTCTTTTTCTGATTTATAATAGATCAATACATCTCCCTTTTTTATAATTGAAGAATGTAAAAATGATGCTCGAGCACGGAAAAATTGATTCTTTTTATTCCAGTCGCTCTTTAGGATAAACGTATTGAGTTTTGAATCTTTTGTAGTATCCTGAAGACGTATATGTTGATAGGATTGAATAAAAATTCCCCAAGTGAAAAAGAGAAATAAAAAGTAAGCAGATTTTATATTTCGGCTGCGTAGATCATCGAATTTAACACGGTGAAAAACAATGGCCAAAATGAAGGAAAGTGAAAGTAAAATGAGATCGAAGTATAAAGGAGTAGTAGAAATATACTTTCCTACAAGAATTCCCAGAATGAAAGGAATAAGGATTTTAAAAAATGGGATCATTCGGATTCTTTCCATTCTTAAAAAGTAGGAAAGAAGTGAGTGTAAAATTGGGGTAGAAATACCTAATATTGAATTAGGGTGAAATACTTAGAGGAATTGTGTAGTTCATTTATAGTATGAAAATTAACCACAAAGAGACACGAAGTAGGCTCAAAGCTCGCAATGTTTTAAAATGGTTTTCAATACCTATCTAATGTATTATTTAGAAGTCTCATAGTGCACTCCGTGCCTACTTGATGTCTTTGTGGTTAAAATAGAAGGATTTTAATCAAAAAACTCAATTATCCTTGAAGAAATTCAATGATGAAAGTTGAATTAAATGTATATCGGTATAATAGAATTCTAGTATTTCTTTGTAATTATATTCTTTTTCGGCCATATGGATCGCTCCTTCCTGACATAGCCCTACACCATGTCCAAATCCTCTTCCTACAAAAACGACATGATCCTTCTGATCTTCAATTACAAAACGGGTCGAATTTAAATTGAATTTTCTACGAATTGAAATGAGATCATTTTTTTGATATAAAAATTCTGAATAGCTATCGTCCATTATCATACTTTCAGACCCACTATAAGCTTGAAGAGGAGGTGATTCTTCGAGTTTTTCATATTTGATCCAATCGCTTTTTGAAATTGTTTTCGTCCACTTTGCGTGTGCCCCTTCCAAACAAAAACTATCTGTTCGTGCTTTTAAATAGCTGACTTCCTTGCTCCAGACATCTTCAGCATTTCTGGTTTTTCCCCCGCAATTCGAGCTGAAAGCAGCGGTTATTAATTCAATATCAGAATCAACAATTACGATACCCTGAGTACTTATCACCGCTTTCGGAATTAATGCTTCGTATTTACTTAAACCATGGTAAACCTGACAATGAACTTCGTCGCATAATTGATAGCCCTCATCTTCATGTCGCCGGAAATTTGCCAAAGCATAGGTTCTCGAAATAATACTTTGAACTTTGTAAAATTCAAATGGTCGTTCCTTGCCCGTTTCTGCTTCTACAACTCCGCCGACATAATTTTCGATGTTTACAATATTTACGAGTTGAATTGAACCGGCATATACTTTTAATCTTAAATGATTATGATATTCTTGTTCTTTTGTATGAGGCTGGATGCCCTTTAAATTGAATGTGCTTGTTTCAGTTAAACCTCTTAGCTCAACAACTTTATAAGCTCCAAAATCATTATTCATTGATCGGATTGCGATCTTATCGGATTGAATCTCAGCTCTAATCCCTTCTAAATTATATATTTCACTAATTCGTACTCCATCACCATAAATAGTAAAAGCTCCGGTTTGGGAAACGATGGTTATTTTTTTAATGTTTTTATAGGCAAACAGACCTACTTCAATTACCTGACTATTAGAATATAGTGGTAGCAAGACTAAAAAAATGACAAAAGTGATGATACGGTTAATCATAGGCTGACGGTGGCCAATATACACATTACTTTAAAAGAAAAAAGATCCGGCCTACAGACTTTTTAACATTGCATTGGCGGCATTTTGTGAAGCACCGATTCCTCCTAATTTATTTCTTAATTCAAGATATCCTTTCGCTAATTTCTCTCTGTTTTTTGGATTAAGCAGTAATTGAATTTCCTTTTCGAGGTTTTTAGTAGTGAGATCATTTTGTATTAGTTCAGTTACGATCTCATTATCCATAATTAAATTTACCAGGGAAATATATTTCACTTTTATGATGCTTCTTGCGATGCTAATACTTAAGGCATTTCCTTTATAACAAACTACTTCAGGTAAACCGAAAATTGCCGCCTCAAGAGTTGCAGTTCCTGACGCTACCATTCCCGCAGTTGCTAAGTTGAAAAGGGAATAAGTTTGATTTCTGATCAAAGCGATATTTTCGCCGATGAGGTAAGGCTTATAAAATGAATCATCGATAGATGGAGCGGCTCCAACAAGAAATTGATAATCCGGAAATTTAGAGATCAAATGAACCATTTCAGGAAGGATCTTACTTATTTCCTGTTTCCGACTTCCGGGGATAACCGCAATAATGGGTTTAGAACTTAAATTGTTTTTTTGAGTGAATTCACCAAATGTGGGAGCGGTTTTTTTGAAGTCTTCAATTTCATCCATTAGGGGATGCCCCACAAACTCCACATCCATATCATATTGCTTGTAGAAATCTTTTTCGAAGGGTAGAATGACAAACATCTTGTCGACGTTCTCTTTTATTTTAAAAACCCTGTTTTTTTTCCATGCCCAGATCTGAGGTGAGATATAATAAAACACTTTAATTCCTCGCTCATGTGCCCAGCTTGCAATTCGCAAATTGAAACCCGGATAATCGATCAATATCAATGCGTCTGGATTGAATTTTAAAATATCTTCTTTACAGAATTTTATATTTTTTAAAATGGTTCTCAGGTTCATTATCACTTCTGCAAAGCCCATAAAAGCCAGATCGCGGAAATGCTTAACCAGGGTTGCTCCTGCTTCTTCCATTTTATCGCCACCCCAGGCCCGTATTTCAATTGCATCTTCTTTCTGATACATGGCTTTGATAAGATTTGATCCATGCAAATCGCCGGAAGCTTCACCTGCAATAATATAAAGTCGTTTTGGCATTTTAGAAATATCGAAAATATACAATTACAATAGCGTATAAAAAGAAGGATAATAAAATGCCTCTTCCTGCTAAATAAAATTGCTTGTTTATAAAAAAGTAAAAAGGAATAATATTGATCAATAAGCTCAAAGAAATGATAGGAGAAATCAGAGCTCGATTTCCTAAGAAAATTCTATTTACAAAATAATTTAAGCTTACGTCATGACTATAGCTGTAGTAAAGGCCATAAATTACAAATCCGAAAAAAGGAGCAATTAATCCTACAATCAATCCTATCGGGAGCTTATCCCATTTTTTTTTGTTCAAAATCCCAGGTATTTAAATTTGCAATAAC
This sequence comes from Flavobacteriales bacterium, assembly GCA_024641785.1. Lineage (GTDB taxonomy): Bacteria > Bacteroidota > Bacteroidia > Flavobacteriales_D > JAHECK01 > JAHECK01. The sequence goes on from JAHECK010000187.1 coordinate 4,000, forward strand.
GTGATGAGCAGTCATATCAAATTGAGTCGGAACAATAGATATATAACCATGATCCAAGGCCCATAGATCGGTATCTTCCCCATTTTCCAAAACTTTGAAATCTCCTTTCATCCAATAATATTC
>JAHECK010000002.1:0-12309 GCA_024641785.1 Flavobacteriales bacterium
AAAGTACTATATGTTCTGTGGAAAAGTAAAGTTTCAACCGGATTTTTTATTTGATCTGTGACTTAGAATACCCATTTAAAGCTTCCTAAAAATGTAAAAAAAGCGCATTGAAAACAGTGAGTTTTCAATGCGCTTTTTTATAATTTAAAACTAATTTTTTTCTCCTAGCGAACCAGCGTTATAGGGCCTGTGATCTCTTCAAACTCGATACCTAAAGCTGATTTATATCTTAATCGATAAATATAAACACCACTATTCACGAAATACTCACCCAAATTTACAGATCCATTCCACCCTTGGTTATAATCCTTGGTAGTGAAAATGACCCTCCCTAAGCGGTCATAAATTTCGAGGAGATATTCAGTTATATCTACTCCATTTCCAACCGGTTTCCATACATCGTTATCTCCGTCACCATTTGGTGTAAAACTACTTGGAACATAAAAAGCAAACCTATCCCTTTTAAAAAATACAATAATGGTATCTTCACTTGTAAGGACAGCCTGATTATAGCTGAATTGTGGATTTTGTAAAAATTCAGAGTCACCTGAGTAATAACTTTCAAATATGTTCTTCTCTTTTGGAATTGCATTTAAGGTGATCGTATCACTTATTGCATACGAATAGATATAAGGATAATCACTAATAAATTCACCATTCACTTCAACAAAACCACTATAAGCCGGTTCCACAATTATTGTCGTTTCAAAATGAGGAAGCACATTATAATAGGCGGTTAAACTATCGGTTTCGATAATACTTATATTCACAGTAGTTAAGGAAGAATCCGGAAAGAGATTACCATTAGCCAATTCCCAATGATCGAATTCATAAAAAATATCACTTGGTGTAGTCACAACCTCATAATCCTGAAAGGCATAAATATCCTGATATGCAGGAAAACTAGATGAAGTGATCCCATCTAAAAGGATCGTTCCGGCTTGCGGCGGAACCATATCTAAAACAATAGAATGAGTTTCAAGAGGTACGAAATGCGCAATAACACTATCTCCTTCTACAATAGAAAAACTCACCTCTAATTGACTTGAATCCGGAGTTACCGTTGAATTAATGACTTCCCAATGATCAAAAACATACAGATCTTCAGCGATTGCATTCATAGCTAAGGTGAGATTACTAAAATATAATCCTGTCCATGGATAGTTCTCTAAATTGATCCCATTAAACTGAACATTTCCACTTCCCGGAGGATCGACCATTACTGTAACAGGATAAGGTCCTTCAATATCATAACAATCTACCATTCCTTCGCTGATCACCGCGCAACGGGTTTCAATAAAATCGCGCATATCCTGCACATTTTCTTCCCATACTGTGTAACTCCCTCCCCATCGATCGATCTGACCCTGCATTTCAGGCTGAATGATATCTATTAAACTATCAAGATGGGCGATCATAAATTCACATGATAAATAGGAATTATTAAGGTCCGCCATTCGTACGATATAGGAATTGTAAAAATCTTCATTTTCTAATAAGGCATTTAAAATAGGAACATGTCCCTGACCTCCCGGATTACCTAAACTCTCGGGATTACAAGGATCTGCATTCGCATCCTGATCAGGAATTCCGGTATAATTGGTTCCGTGATCGAAGGTATTATCCATATCCCATAAAATGTAACGCCATTTCTTTTTGTCTCCATCGGGATTTTTTCCTCGCCACCAGCCGGTATTCCAATTCAACCAATCTGCAGCAACTACATAAGAATTCAAAATAAAATAGTCGATCAAACTCCCGGTATTATACAATGAATCAACATAATTATAATTTACCGGATCGGTCATGTCGTTCGTGGTAATATAAGTTACAAGGTCATTCCAATCTGTTTGGGTACCATACTCTGCCCATGTTCCGCCCCAGGTCTTTAAAAAATCTACTTGTCCTTCTCCCTGATTATAATAATATTCTGTAAAATCCAGATCGTCTACTTTTTCCCTAACATCGTATACTCCCCAATATTCTCCATTCACATACAAAATAGCTGATTCCATCGAGCGTTCATCCAATCGGAGTTCGGCAACCTGCGAAAGCGACTGAACATAAGAATCTCGGATATGTGCACCTGTTCCGCCATAAGAAAATGGATAGTTATCGTTTGCGGCAGCTTTAATGATCAATCGCTTATAACTGTCCCGATCTTTACTTCTAAAAACCGGATAATTAACCGCATTATTATAACCGTAATAATCTCTGGATATATAGTCAACTCCTCTCTGAGCATAGGCCCAGGAATCATTACCATGCTCATTAAAGTCTCCAAAACCCTCATCTAATAAAAGCCCTGCGGATGAAAATAATTCGAAAGAAGCCGTAGGCTCAAATTGTGTCCCATTCAACAAGGTTAAGATCTGATCTCCCGATATGGAAATAATATATACACTATGTGTAATATCAATAAAATAGGAATTTGCCTCGAAAAAACTTGGTAGTACATTCGAATCATCTGAATAAGAGATCACTTTTAAAACACTGGTTGTACCAATGGTTATTGGACCTGTATATTCTGTTGAGCTGTTAGTTGGAGTTGATCCATCCAGCGTATAATACGAGGTGAGTCCAGGTCCGTTTGCATTTACCGTTACTGCAATAGAACCTGAATAATAACCGGGATCCATCGATAAAATTGGCTTAGGAGCATAATCACTAAACACTCCGGTATTTGAAGTCCCGGGTGTTGGAGTGGTCATAACTCCCCAGGCAACGGCACCATCAGTAATTCTTCCTCGGGAATGATCTACTTTATTTGGAATATCAATATGATACCAATCAATAACTATTTGATCCGGACCGCTAAGTATAATATCTTCTTGCTTTGTTTGTGTGATTTTAAAATTACTATGAAGAGATCCTCCAAAAAATTCATCTCTTCCGGAAGCATAGATCAATAAATACCCGTTTGCAGGAACAATTCCTCCCGGCACTGTCCATTTCAATGGATCATCCAGTTTATCGCTTAAATAATATCCTGTAAGATCAATGTCGGTTGCAGATGAATTATATAGTTCAATCCAATCTGGATTATCTCCATAATTATCGGTGAGATGACTTTTATTAGCTGCAGAAAATTCATTGATCAATAACTGACCAAAAGCCATGTTTTGAATGAAAAAGAGTATAAGGATCGATAAACGAAGCTTCATAAAAAATACTTAAGGTCCTGAATAATTGTTGTTTCCACGAAAGTAACGAAAAATAAAGTGATTGGTTGTTCCAAAAAGTTTTAAATAACACATCTTTGGTGTAGAATAAATGAGTCTCAAATAAGAATTTTTTAACTTTCCCTTGTTTTGTTTTATATTGTTCTAACTAATATTTTATCTCTATGGATCTAAGATTACAAAATGTTGCTGTTGTTGGTGGAGGCAGCTGGGCCACAGCAATTGTTAAAATTCTTTGTACAAACCTTAATCAGGTGATCTGGTACATGAGGGATCAGGATCAAATTGATCACCTTTTGAATTTTAAGCACAATCCTAGATATTTAAGTACCGTTAGTTTTGATACAAATTGTCTCGATGTAAGTAATGATCTTCAATATGTTTTTGATAAAGCAGATGTGATCTTTATTGTTACTCCTTCAGCCTTTCTTTATGAAATGCTAACTCAATTGGATGGAACTGGAGTAAAAGATAAAGTTTTGATATCTGCCGTTAAAGGAATGATCCCTGAGGAAAATGATATTCCATCCCGCTTTTTTCATAAAATTTTTAAGATCCCAACCCGAAATATAGCCATCGTAAGCGGACCTTGCCATGCCGAAGAGGTTGCAATGGAGAAGCTTTCCTATCTTACTATCGATTGTATCGATCTCGAAAAAGCACAAGACATTGCCGATATTATGAGTTGTCGCTATATTAAAACCTCTATTTCAGAAGATCTTTTCGGAACTGAGATCGCTGTTATTCTAAAAAATATTTACGCGATCGCTGCCGGAATTTATCATGGTTTAGGCTATGGGGATAATTTCCAGGCGGTGCTTATCTCAAATGCCATCAGAGAGATGAAACGTTTCGTAGATAAAGTAAATCCGATCCATAGAGACGTGATGGAATCGGCCTATCTAGGCGACCTGCTTGTAACTGCCTATTCTCAATTCAGTCGAAATCGCTCTTTTGGTACCATGATCGGAAAAGGTTACTCTGTAAAATCGGCACAAATGGAAATGGATATGATTGCTGAAGGATACTATGCCTTAAAAAGTGTTCACATTCGAAATAAAGAATATGAAGTGGATATGCCTATTGTAGAAGCCGTTTACAATGTGGTCTATGAAAAAATTTCTCCGGTGGTAGAGATGAGGATTTTAGCTAATAAACTAGATTAATTTTCTTTTTGAAAATAATCATAAACCGTTTTTGCCGCTCTTTTATTGACTGCCTCCTCAAGTTCACTTAGCTCTGCCTTTTCAATATTCTTTAGCGATTTAAATTTCCAAAGTAATTGCTGTGCGGTTCTGAAACCGATTCCTTTTATATCGGTTAGGGTAGATTTGATTGCTTCCTTACTTCTTTTATTACGATGAAAAGTGATTCCAAAACGGTGCGCTTCATTTCGTAAATGCTGGATCAGTTTTAACGATTCCGACCTTTTATCGATATAGATCGGCAGACTATCATCAGGAAAATAAATTTCTTCTAAACGTTTTGCGATCCCGATAATGGTGATCTTTCCTCTAAGATCGAGTTTATCAAGACTTTTAACCGCCGAAGATAATTGTCCTTTTCCTCCATCGATAATAATGAGTTGGGGAAGCGTAATCCCCTCTTCTATCATTCTTTTATAACGCCGATAAACCACTTCTTCCATCGAAGCAAAGTCATCAGGGCCCTCTACTGTTTTGATATTGAAATGCCGATAGTCCTTCTTACTCGGTTTGGCATCCTTAAATACGACACAAGCCGCAACAGGATTCGTTCCTTGTAAATTAGAATTGTCAAAACATTCGATGTGCTTTGCTAAGTCCTTCATTCTAAGATCGGATTGAAGTTGGCTTAAAATTCGAAGAGTATTTTTTTCAGGATCGACAGCGGCGATATGCTTATGTCTTTCGATCATATTATGCGTCGCATTCCGCTGTGATAATTCCAATAGACTTTTTTTATCTCCTCGCTGTGGAACCAGCCAATGAGTTTCCTTTAAATCAAATTCTGGTTCAAATGGCACAATGATCTCCTTTGCGGTGCTTTTAAAACGCTCCCTCAATTCAATAATTCCGGTCAATAATATATCTTCTTCACGCTCATCCAATTTTTTCTTAAATTCTAAGGTGTGCCCCTGAACGATCGCTCCATCGATCACCCTCAGATAGTTTACAAAAGCACTCGAAGGGTCGCTTACTATTGAAAATACATCTACATTTTTTATCGTAGGCGAAACCACCGTACTTTTAGACTGAAAACGATCGAGTTGCTCCAATTTTTCCTTTATCGCCTGTGCTTTTTCGAATTCGAGGGCTTCCGAAAAAATTTTCATCTTTTCTTTAAGTATAAGAATGATTTGACGGATATTTCCTTTCAGGATCATTCGCACTTCTTGAATGTCTTTCATGTAATCTGCCTCGTCCTGCTTGTCTTCACAAGGTCCTAAACATTTACCGATATGAAACTCAAGACATACTCTGAATTTACCTGCTTCAATATTCTTTTTGCTAAGATTAAAATTGCAGGTCCTCAATGAATAAAGCTGACGAATAAGGTCGAGCAAGGTGTTCATCATCTTCACACTGGCATAAGGCCCAAAATATTCGGACTTATCTTTTATAATATTTCGAGTAGAAAAAACCCTTGGAAAACGTTCGTTTTTAATACAGATCCATGGATAGGTCTTATCGTCTTTTAAGAGAATATTATAGCGGGGTTGATATTTCTTGATAAGATTATTTTCAAGAAGCAAGGCATCTAATTCAGTCTCAACTACGATGGTTTTTAAATGATCGATCTTTTTGACCATTACTCTTGTCTTCCCCGACTGGGTATGAGAACTATTGAAGTAAGAGTTTACTCTGCTTTTAAGCACTTTTGCCTTTCCAACATAGATGATCACGCCATCCTTATCAAAGAACTGATATACCCCCGGTTTTGCAGGCAGGGTCTTTAACTTATTTAGGATCTTTTCAGAAAAGTCTCTCATTCTGAATCAATATGAACAGTGCAAAATAATGAATTGAACGCCAATTTATTGTTTTTTCCAATGCTTATAGATCTCTTCAAGACCTTTATACCATTTACTGCCGTATCTGCGAACCAAAGGCCCTTTTAAAAACTGATGAACCGTTACTTGCTCTTTTTTACCAAGAATACATGCAGGATCACAAATTGGCCAACGATGATAATTCAGCGCTTCATGTTCGCCTAATTTAACCACTCTAATTGGATAAAGATGACATGATTGGGGTTTTGGAAAATCGATCGCTCCATCTAAATAGGCCATTTCGATCCCACATTTTGCAATTCCTTTTTCATCAAACACAGTATAGGCGCACTCTCTTGAATTGATTAAGGGGGTTACCCATTCGCCATCAAAATCCTGAAGATAGTGACCTTGTTCTGCGATGGCTTTTTTACCTTCTTCCGATAAGTAGGGTTTTATATCGAGATACAGATCATCGAGTTTTCCAAGTTCATCATCTTCTAAAGGCGCACCGGAATCGCCTTGCACGCAACATGCGCCTTTGCATTTACTCAAATCACATATAAAATGATTATCAAATATGTCTTCAGAAATGATGGTATTTTCATGTAAGATCATGCTGGAATTTTAATACAAAGAAATTCTTTTTTCATCAGGAAACTAAGACGAAAACTGTTTTTTATCATACTTTTGAACTTCCCTTTAAATTCTTTAAAAAGAGCCTTTTTACTTAACATAGTCAGGTTTATAAAAAATCTAAGAACAAAGTGCTTTACATCAAAAATTTCCGCACTTTTTTAGCGTTTAAAAACAAGGTCATTTAGAAGATCTATCTTGCTCAATCCTGATTTATGCGTTGGTTAAAAGGAATTGCATTTTTTATACTTGTCCTTATTGGATTTGTGGGAATCTTTGCCGCATTGGGAAAGTATTACTACGAAAATGAGGTGAAACAATATGTAAAAAGCGAACTAAATAATCTTTTAGCAACTCCCATAGATGTAAATGAGATCAATTTTTCTTTATTACAAAAATTTCCAAGTGCCTCCCTTTCTTTCGAAGAAGTATTGGCATGGGATGCATTTCCAGGACAAGAAAGCTCTGATACCCTATTCTATGCGAAAAAAATATTCCTCGAATTCAACATTTTTGACCTTTTAAGAAAGAAATATAATCTCGAAAAAATAGCTATTGTCGAAGCAGACATCCGATTAAAATGGAATAAAAAAGGAGAGGGAAATTATGTTATTTGGAAGGAGCAAAGCCAAGCACAGGACAATGAGTTCAAATTAAATTTAAGTCTGGTTCAATTTACGGACTGTAAATTATTGCTCGATCATTATAAGAGTGAATTTATTAGCAAATATGACGTGGACGAACTCGTTCTGGAAGGTAATCTCAACAATAAAATAATTGATCTTAAAGTAAAAGGAAAGCTCAATTCCTTTAGTCATATTACCAATAATTTTTCATACGGATCTAATAAAAAATTAAGCATTAAAACTCTTTTTAAACTTGATATAGATAACAAAGACATCCAATTTAGCGATGCTTCGATCAATTGGAATGGATTGGTGAGTGCGGGGAGCGGAACAGCGGATTACGGTAAGGATTTTTATTCCTTTATCTTTGAGGGAAAGGAACAATCCTTAAGTTCTATCATTCGCATATTGCCTGAAAGTTTTACAAAAGATCTTTCTGAATACTCCTTTTCCTCTACAATTGATTTTAAACTAGAGACATCAAACAACATCAATAATTCATGGAAGACCCAAATCGATTTCTCTGGTAAAAATGGAAAAGTGACTCATTTAGCAAGTTCCATTTCGGTAAATGGATTGGCTTTTAAAGGAAGTATCAGCACGCTCAATTCGAATACTTCCATTAATATAAATTCCTACTCAGGTTCCTTTTCAGGTGGGAATTTTAACGGGAAACTCGCTATAAAAAACCTGGAACACCCCTCGATAAATGTTGATCTAAAAGGTGTTTTTGATCTTTCAGAACTGATCCCTTTTTTTATAAATGACCAGGATATCATTTCCATGGGATCGATAAATGCAGATATGCATTTCAGTGGTTCTTTTTATGATTTTAAAAATATTCAGAAAAAAGAGATTGAAAAAGCCATTACTACTGGTCTTGTCGAATTAAATAATGTGACGATCTATTTACCCCGTCTTAACCTAGAATTAAAAGAACTAATGGGTTCCTTTAAACTCGATGATAACGACGCTACTATTCCAAATTTAAATGGAAAGTGGATGGGTAGTAATATGGAATTGAAAGGAAATATCGAAAATTTAATGCCCTTCATTTTACTGGAAGATCAAAAATTGATCATTCGTGCAAAGGGACATTTTGACCATATCGATCTCGAACGATTACTCACAACAGAAGGGCAAGGAAATCAAAATGAATCCTTCGAGATCCCCCGTTATCTGAGCATGGATATTGAAGCTAAGATTGATGAGATCAGCTATAAGAAATTTATTTCTACAGAAGTATTTGGTCACTTTTTAATTCAAAATGGAAGACTTAGATCGGATGATTTTGGCTTTAATACTGCAGGAGGAGATGTGAGAGGATATTTAAGTTTATTAAGTTCTAAAAATGCTGATCTTGAACTTGAGGTACAAGCAAAATTAATAAATATGGACATCTCTAAACTTTTTTACGAGTTCGATAATATGGGTCAGAAGATTATTACTGATAAAAATATAAGTGGCGCTCTAAATGCAGATGTGATGTTTAAAGGAGTTTGGGATAAAGATCTCAATATGGATCTGTCGAAAATGGTTGTCCTTGCCAATGTTAATGTGGATAATGGACAATTAAAAGATGTTAAAAGCCTGGATCAAATAGGTGATTACCTGCAATCGAATGCTTTGGCCAGCGCTTTTGTAGATACAAAAGGACTGAATAAAAAATTAAAAGACATTCATTTTGATCATATGCAAAATCAAATTGAAATAAAAAATAAGGTGATCACAATCCCTGAAATGCAAATATTATCCGATGCAATCGACATTAATTTATCCGGAAAACACTATTTCGATAATCGAATCTCCTACTCTATTAATTTTAGACTTAGAGAGATCATGAAACAGTTAAAAGAAACAGAATTCGGTATTATTGAAGATGATGGCTTGGGTTCCCGAATCTTTTTAAAGATGGAAGGAACAACAGAAAATCCAATTTTTAGTTTAGATAAAAGCGCAAGAAAAGAATGGAAGCAGGAAAGCTGGAAGCAAGAGAAGCAGGCGATATCTACTTTGCTCGATCAGGAATTTAAAGGGATGTTTGGTGGAGAAAAAGGAGAAAAACCAAAAGAAGCACCTAAGAAATTTAAAATTGAATGGGATGATGTTTCAGATAGCACACTTTTGAAAAGTAAAACAGACAGCACTGAAAAAAAGAGAAAAACACTTATCTTTCAGTCGGATGATAGCGATATACGCGATAGTGATGATGATGATTATTAGATTTCTTCTTTAATGAATATATATTCCCAAAAACAAAAATGGAAAATTGTTTTGATTGTGATCGCTATGGTCATTGTCGGAATTAATGTTTGGTATTCTAATATAATGGTCAGGGATATCAAACAAGCTGAAAGAATCAAACTGGAGCGTTGGTCTGAAACCATAAAACAAAGAGCGCAATTGGTTAATTATGCCCATAAATTATATAAGGATCTAAAAGAAGAAGAGAATAAAAAGATGGAGATCTTTGCGGATGCACTTCAGCGGATGCTCGGAAATAATGAATATGAGGATTATACTTTTATCTCTAAGATCATCAAGCAAAACACCACTATTCCGGTCATTATTCTATACTCCGATTCGAGTGTGCATACGACCCGAAATTTAAACTTAGGATTTGAACCGGACCTTAAAAATCCCGAACATCAAAAACTGATCAGAGAACTCGTACGGACAAAATACACGAAATACGAGCCTTTTATTATGTATCTGGATCTCGCTCCAAACATTAATAAGAATACAGAGAAACTGATCCTCTATTATAACGACTCCCGGATCTTTACCGAACTTCAAAATAATTTAGGATCTCTCATCGCTTCCTTCGAAGAAGATATCCGAAATAATGATCTTTTAGCACCGGTAATTTATACCGATCAAAATCGAAGAGATGTGATCACTTTTGGAAATATCGATTCAAATTTGATCGACACTCCGGAAAAAATAAAAGAACGAATAGCGTTTATGATCTCCGAAAATGAACCTATTGAAGTGGATTTAGGGAATGGAAGTGTCAATTTCATTTTTTATGAAAACTCTAAAATAATTACCCAATTACGCTATTACCCCCTTATTCAACTCGCAATTATTGGTGCCTTTATTATGGTAACCTACTTTTTATTTTCTTCTTTTCGCCGAGCAGAACAAAATCAGGTATGGGCTGGTCTGAGTAAGGAAACAGCTCATCAACTAGGTACGCCATTATCCTCTCTGATGGCTTGGGTTGAACATTTAGAAGCACAAGGTATCGATCCGGAGATCATCAAAGAACTTAATAAAGATCTGCTTCGGCTTACTGTCATTACCGACCGTTTTTCAAAGATAGGATCTCAACCCGAATTAGATCCTGCACTCATTATTGACGAGTTAAAAGAAGCGGTTCAATATCTTAGAACCAGAATTTCTAAGCGCATAGAATTTGACTTAATTATTGAAGCCAGAGAGAATATTGAAGTGAAGATCAATAAACCACTTTTTAGCTGGGTGATTGAAAATTTAGTGAAAAACGCAGTAGATGCCATGCGTGGAGAAGGAAAACTTATGCTTACAGTAAGTGAAAATGAAACACAGGTTTTTATCGATGTAAGTGATACCGGTCATGGTATGAGTATTGCCTATCAAAAATTGATCTTCCAACCCGGTTTTACAACTAAAAAACGCGGTTGGGGACTAGGTCTGTCTCTGGCGAAACGAATTATAAACGACTATCATAAAGGGAAGATATTTGTAAAATATTCCGAACCCGGGAAAGGATGTACTTTCAGAATCACTTTAGAGAAATCAGGAATTGTTATTGATCCAGATATAAGGAATATTGGATAAGGAAAGTGTGCTTATCTCTTTAACCGCAAAAGACGCAGAAAAGACGCAAAAATTAGTGCACTTTATTAGCGGTTAGCAGTAAAAAAAACAATTAAACGATTCCTTTAAACAGGAACAACTCATGTATTATTCTAACTCAATCAACTCTGAAAATAGGGTAACGCAAATGCCCTTTTTCCTAATGAAATAGTTGTAAATCCTATATCCGAAGCTCTAAATTCTCGAAAATTAATTGCTAAATTCTCATTGTTTTGAATTTTGAGATTGGTGCTTGGTGCTTGTTTTGGATTTAGAAATTAGGATTTTGTGCTTCATTTTAATGAATCATTTATTTTCTAAAACTATTGCACTACTCTACCTCAATCAACCCTAAATATCGGATAACGCAAATGCCCTTTTTCCTAATGAAATAGTTATAAATCCTAAATCCTAAGCTCTAAATCCTAAATAAATTCAAATGTTCAAATGTTCAAATGGGAATTTCTTTAAGCTTTTGATTTTAAAGTTTCGCATTAAAAAAATAGGTGTTAATACCTAGAATAGAAATCTACTTTGTATATATATTTAATAATCAATTATATATATTTCAAATTCCTCAAAACATGAGTACTTATGATCTAGAAAATAGAACTTTCAATTTTGCAAAAGAAGTAAGGATTTTAGTTGAGAAGCTAACAAAAACGATGGCAAATATGGAAGACGCTAAACAATTAATTCGTTCATCTGGATCTGTTGGTGCAAATTATATTGAAGCAAATGAAGCTATAAGTAAAAAGGATTTTGTTTTTAGAATTAAGATCTGTCGAAAAGAAGCAAAAGAAAGTAAGTACTTTTTAAGACTTCTTAATATCAGTAAAAATGAAAGTTTTCAAAAAGAATTAAGTACTTTGACTGTAGAAGCTTCTGAATTAACAAAAATATTTGGGGCAATATTAAATAAATGCTAGGCTTTAAATTCTCGAAAATTAATTGCTAAATTCTCATTGTTTTGAATTTTGAGATTGGTGCTTGGTGCTTGTTTTGGATTTAGAAATTAGGATTTTGTGCTTCATTTTAATGAATCATTTATTTT
>JAHECK010000002.1:12409-37845 GCA_024641785.1 Flavobacteriales bacterium
TAAATTCTCGAAAATTAATTGCTAAATTCTCATTGTTTTGAATTTTGAGATTGGTGCTTGGTGCTTGTTTTGGATTTAGAAATTAGGATTTTGTGCTTCATTTTAATGAATCATTTATTTTCTAAAACTATTGCACTACTCTACCTCAATCAACCCTAAATATCGGATAACGCAAATGCCCTTTTTCATAATGAGAAGAATGCATATATATGTAATTCAACTGCGCATAAGGATCCTCATTAAAGCTTTGATCACTTGCTTTCTTTTTATTAAAATCCTTTTTCAATAGAGGATTTGAATTTAGGATTTCTAACGCTTCATCTTCGAAAACATAAGAGGAAAAATATTCCTTCTGTTGCAAGATCGGATCAAAGAAATTCCATGCGAAAAAGGAATCCGCACCTCGAGGATCCAAAACCGAAATAGCGTAATTATCACTCACCTGTCCCATTGAAACGATAAGATCTCCTTTATGGAAAAGCAAGGTATCTATCTTTTCTGTAATTGACACCCTCGAATGGAGGTAATGGCCCTCATAGGGTTCTTTAGTAGTGCTGTAGTCAGCAATATAAAATACTTTTACCCGGATTAAAGTATCATTTGGCAGAACTTTCATAGCTACTTTATTCGATTTTAATCGGACGATAACCTCATCCCATGCTTTCGGAATAATATAATACTTAGGCCGCTTTACCTTCATTATAGAACGATAGGTATCGTAAAATTGAATACTATCTGTAAAGGGTTTATTCCGATCATAGTATAATCTTGGACTCCCTGAAATATCGGAAGTTTTATAGCCTGCTACATATCCTTTAAATTCGATGGCGTGATGGATCGAATCGTTTAAAGCCCAGTCGACATCATAGTATAAAGTATTTACCATCATTCGATCTGCCATCCGCTTATAACGAACGATCTCAGCGGCATTTGAATTGGTAAAGGAAACGATCAATTCCAGAAAAGCTAAAGTTGCCCTAACCCTTGTTTTAAAAGGTTTAAACATATGGGCCTCGGTAGTAAAACCAATCGTATTAAACAAGGCTGTATAACCGGTCGAATAGCGAGGGCGATCTAAAAAACCTGCTATTCCGTCGTTTGGTGTTTCTTTTATTGAATTGACATAAGGGGTCATAATAAATCCCTTTTTACTCATTCCTTTATAGAGATAAGGCTCGATCTTATCAGTTAAAAAAGGTTTTAAAACAGGGCTCAATTTATCTTTTTGCGTACTTATTAGAGTAAAAGGATACTGATAATCCGCTCCATTGGAAGTATGGGTATCGACGTAGATCTCCGGTTTCCATTCGTGATAGATCTGAGAAAATGCAAAGGCATTTTTTGAATCATTTTTTATAAAATCCCGATTAAGATCTAAGTTTTTTGCATTTCCTCTAAAACCATATTCTATCGGCCCGTTTTGATTTGCCCTTGAAGAAGAATTCCGGTTTAGCGCCCCTCCAATATTATAAACCGGAATGATCCCAATCATACAATTTTCCGGAATTGTCCCGTTCTTAAGAAGGTTTAAAGCTAAATTCATGGAAGCATCTACTCCGCATAACTCGCCTCCATGGATCCCGTTCATGATCAGGATCATGGCTCTTTCCTTATTGGGCCTGAATTCCTGCTTACTATCTATAACAAATAATTGCAAGGCTATGCCAGCATCCGTTTCAGGGTAGCTTATTAACTTTGCACTTGCATATTCTTTATCCAGCTTCTGATAAAAATTGATAACATCTTTGTATTCAGGAGTCTGGTTTTTTAGATAAAGCAACTCTGTTTGGGCAAAGCCAAAACTTGAAGTTATAAAGAAGAATAGAAGAAAATAAGATTGAAGCTTCAAACTAAAATTCCACATCCAGATCAAGGTACATTTCACCACGTAGCACTTTCACAACGGTTTTATCTCCTTTTTTAAACAGACTTAATCCTTCCATGTAGGTCATCATATCTGTAACTTCCAGATCTCCCATCTTAACCACAATGTCTCCACTTTCCATTCCTGCTCTGTCAGCGGCTCCTCCGTCACTTACTCCATCAATTCGCATTCCACCATCATTGTACATGTAATCCGGCATTACGCCAAGAGTAACAGTGTATTTTGGAGCTTTTCCTGACTCCTCTGTTTTCGTTTTAACGAATTCCAGTTTCATTTCATCATCCAGATCAAGTATAACATCATAAATATAAGATGCGATGATCACCATTCCTTTGTAGTTGATCTTATCAGCATCATCCGAAGGTTTGTGGTAATCTTCGTGCTGACCGGTAAAAAAATGAAGTACGGGTAGATCTTGTAAATAAAAAGAAGTGTGATCAGATGGTCCAACTCCACTCTCTTCGTAGATTAATTTGAAGCCATAGGTATTATCTCTTTCAAGATTTTCTTTCCAAACCGGAGAAGTTCCAACACCATAAACAGCTAAAGAATTTTCATCATTTAATCTTCCAACCATATCCATATTGATCATATAGTCAACTCGGCTAAGATCGATGGTTGGGTTTTTACAAAAGTAATTAGATCCAAACAACCCTTTTTCCTCACCTGAAAATGCAATAAACAAATAGTTATTATTATCTGCTACTCCTTTAAGATTGGCAGCTAATTGAAGAAGCATGGCAACACCACTTGCATTGTCATCGGCTCCATTATGAATCTGACCTTCGTCGGTCGACATCGATCCTGAACCTTTCCCTCCATAACCTAAATGATCAAAATGAGCACCGATAATTATAGTAGTAGGCGCGCCATTATCTAAGTAGCCAATTACATTTTTTCCTGATTCCTGAGCTACTTCTTCCTCACTTACCATATGAGGGTTTTTTTGTGGTGTAAAAGTAAAGACCTGATAATAATTATCTGTTCCTTTTGGGGTCAGACCTAATTTTTCAAAGCGCTTTGCAACATATTCTGCAGCTAATGCTTCTCCTGCGCTACCGGTATTTCTCCCTTCCAATTTATCTGAAGCAAGGTAGCTTACATCTTTTTTCATTTGTTTCTCTGAGATCTTTTGAGCGATAATACTTCCTGAAGAAACAAGAAAAATAAAGCTAAGTGATAAGAGGTATTTAAAAAATATACTTTTCATAATAAATAAACTTGATAATTTAATGACAAAAATACATTAGAAATGGCTAAAATTGCGGTCGATTATAAAAAAACCACTTTAATATTAAAAATATGTTCAAAATACACAGCGTTTTACTCCTTTTTACATTTTTTACACTCGCGGGATGTCAATCAGATGGCGAAGCTGCCTATGATGGTGAAACAGGAGCAACAAAAGCAAGTAAAATCCATTACGACGAAGAAGTGCACTTAGCAAATGTTAGACAATTGACCTTTGGAGGAGATAATGCAGAATGTTACTGGAGCTTTGATAATAAAAAAGTAACCTTTCAGGTTACAAATGCAAAATGGGATCTTGAATGCGACCAAATTTTCTATACTGAAATAGAAGGTTCAAGAATGGATAGTATTCGTCCACAATTAATAAGTACAGGAGATGGACGAACCACCTGTTCTTACTTTTTACCCGGTGATACCACTATTTTATATGCTTCTACTCATTTAGCGGATGTTGCTTGTCCTCCAAAACCTGAACACAGAGAAGATGGAAAATATGTATGGCCTATTTATGCCGGTTTCGACATTTTTGTAGCTGACCTTAACGGAAACATCGTTAATCAACTTACTTATGAAGAAGGTTATGATGCAGAAGCAACTGTTTCTCCAACAGGAGATAAAATTGTATTTACGTCTTTACGTTCAGGTGACCTTGAACTTTATACTATGGATCTTGATGGATCTAATGTAGTTCAGATCACTGATGAATTAGGATATGATGGAGGAGCATTTTTCTCACCTGATGGAACGAAATTATTATTCCGTTCTTCTCGTCCTAAAACAGAAGAAGAAATTAAGATCTATAAAGACCTTTTAGCACAGGGATTAGTAATGCCAACGGATATGGAATTATATATCTGTAATGCTGACGGAAGTGATCTTAAGCAATTAACGACGCTTGGTAACGCCAATTGGAGTCCGTTTTTTCATCCAAATGGAAAAAAGATCCTTTTCTCTTCGAATCATGCTAGTGAAAAAGGATTTCCTTTTAACTTATTCATGATCAACTTAGATGGTAGTGGATTAGAACAGGTTTCTTACGATGGAGTTTTTGATGCCTTCCCGGTTTTTTCTAGCGATGGAAAGAAATTGATCTTCTCTTCGAATAGAAACAATTACGGAACACACGATACGAACTTATTTATTGCAGACTGGGTAGATTGAGCGAAAAAAACAAATCAAAAACTTGGTTAAAAAAACTGGGAATAGCCGGCTTTTTATTTTTCCTTATAAAAGGAATTCTATGGATCGGCGTGTTCTTTGGTTTAAGTCAGTTTATTGGCTGTTAACATAAACAGCATTTTATATTTCTAAAGCCATCTTGATGATTCAGGATGGCTTTTTTGATCTTATGATATGTAGAAAAATGAGGTGTTTTTACTCCTTGGTTTTGCTCAAATAATCATACACCTATCGTAAAGGCAATAATCGAAAAACAAAATATTAATTTTTTTACCGAAAAGTCAAATGATAGAAGTACCATTCCTGTCATTGTAAAAATTCTTATGTCCAATTCTTTGTGTTCTGATTTACAAGGCTAATCAGGCTTTGATCTCTTTTTGATATAAAAGATAAGATTAAAGTTAAGTGAAGAATAAAAAAGAAAGATCTACTTCTTTTTAAGTAGCCAGGCAGAAGTATCTTTACTCTTAAGATCAGCTAGAAATGCTCGGGCATCTGCTTCTTTTTCAAATGCTTGATAAGCGACTGCATGCAATTTTTTAAATTGTTTTATTTGCTTGGCTGGATAGCCTTCAGCTTTCAATTTATTGACAAAGGCTTCCGCATTTTCCTCTTCAGAAAAACATCCCCCTACAATAAACCAGTTCTCTTTTACCGGTTTTATCTCTTCAATTATAAAGGTTCGAGCTTCCGCATTTTTAATCATCGCATCAAATGCACTTTCGTCGGTATTTTCTTCCTCTAAAAAAAAGTTTGCATCTCGAACATTGTATTTCGTCTCTGCTTTACTAAACCCTAAATTGGAAAACTGCATTTGATTATAATTCACCTTTCCATTTTGTTGGAAGATCAATGATGCTCCTACAAAGAAAAGCGGAATGGCAATTGCCGCAGCAATACGACCTGAATGAATACTTCTTATTTTAGGGCTTTTTAATGCTACTATTTTCGTTTCCTCTTTAATTGGATTTACGTGGAATTTTTCTAATCCGAAAGCATCGATTAAAAAATTAACTTTTGAAAGTGGCTCGAAAAGGATGTTACTATGCTCATCCAAATAAAGTACTCCTACATTTTCAATCAGAATTCTTTTTCCAACTTGTAATTCTTTCTTGTATTCCGAAACGCAATTTGAAATGGATCGCAGCGCCTCTTCATAGGATACTTTATACTTTTCAATAATATGACTTGCAAGTAAACCATCGTTCGACTTCAAATTCCGATTAAAGCTTAATTGCTTTGCCGGAGGCGAAAAAGTATTGGTTCTTGAGTTGATCTTTGCAGGTTGATAATTGGCCACAAAACCACCAAAATCAGGAACGATTACGCAATCGTAACGATACAATAAATCCGCTATGTGTTGGTCTAATTTCAATGTAATATGATGGGGCTAATATAGCAAAATGAAGTCCTGAACAAAGTCTGGATCAGACATTTTCATTCACAATTTATTAAGAAAATGCTAATTCATTCTCTTTAAGATCCTTTCGAGGTCTTCATGTGTATCGATAGGCTCAGAATCAACGTTTGTATAAGCTACTTTGATGGTATATCCATTCTCTAACCATCTTAATTGTTCCAGTTTTTCGTGAACTTCGAGCGATGAAATCGGTAATTGTGTAATTTCTTTTAAGGCTTTTGTGGTGTAACCATAAATTCCAACATGCTCAAGAAATTCATATTGTTGGGTCCATTGCTCTTCTGGAACATCATGTAAATAGGGAATCACACTGCGACTAAAATACATCGCCTGATCTTTATTGTTAATAACCACTTTTACCATCGAAGGATTAAATAGCTCTTCTACGTGATGTACGCGTTTAACTAAAGTAGCGATATCCGTATCCGGATCTTTAAAACAATTTGCAACATCGGTGATCTGTGTAGGATCGATAAATGGTTCGTCGCCTTGAATATTGATCACTACATCGTATTTTACATTTGATCTTTCCAGTGCCTCAAGACATCGATCGGTTCCGCTTTGATGATCCATACTGGTCATGATCGCCTTCCCCCCAAATTTTAAAACATGCTTATAAATACGTTCATCATCTGTTGCTACTATTACATCGTCTAAAACATCCGATTTTAAAGAGCGCTCATAAACGCGTTGGATCATACTTTTACCTTTGATCTCAACTAATGGCTTGCCGGGAAATCGAGATGATCCGTAACGAGCAGGAATGATACCAAGAACTTTCATTTATAATTGAATTAGTCTTATAAAATTCTACTTCAGAAAATGCACCTTCTAAAGAAGTGCAAATGTATACAATGAATGCCTAAATCTTTCCCCTTTTATATAATAAATAGACCGCCTAAAAAAGAATACTTATCTGTTTTGGGAATGTCGATTTTATTTCTTCTTCTTACTCGCTTTAGCCTGTGGATTAAAATCCAAACATTTCTGGATCCAATATTCAAGATCCTTTTCCATATCTACTCCGATAGGATCTATAAAAACATAGCCTTTCATCGGTCGTCCGGTAAAATCCATGGGTTGAACTCCTTTTTTAGAAAGAGCTGCTTCGTATGCCTCAGTTCCGATTCGAGCCATTAGGTTGTTTTTTATGATCCCGAGACACATTTTCTCATCGACCATAAAACATAGTCCTCCCATCATTTTCATTTCTCGGGTATCTACTTTTTTATCAGCTAGGGTATTTCGGATGCGGTCTGCTAGTAGTTCGTCGTAGGCCATGGGGTAGTATTTAGTAATTAGTAGTTTTTCAAGTCTCGTTCTTTTTATTCTTTGTAATCAAGTCGCTAAAGCACTAAGTTCCTCGACTTTTTTTGCGTATCTCCGAGCCCTCGTGTCTTTATGGCATTCTTTAGTTTTCGTTTTTTTCGCTATACTCTTCGACTGTTCTTTCGCGAAGCTAAGGCGGAGAAAGGCAGCTTTGGGAGGTATGAAACATTTTGTTCCATCATCCATCCTTAAAATTAAAAAAATACGCGAAAAACGGGATGTTATCCTTTTGAAATTCCTCGTAATCTAGTAGTTATGAATGAAGATGAATTGCTTTATCAATTATCAATAATGCTAATTCCGGGAGTTGGATCTCGCAATTCCAAACAATTGATCTCTCATTGCGGTAAGGCAAGTCAGGTATTTAAAGAAAAGACAAATACTTTGGCCAAAATTGAAGGAATCGGTGAAAATATAGCCCGCTCGATCCATCATTTTTCAAATTTTAAAGAGGCGGAGGATGAAGTGAAATTCATTCAAAAAAATAATATCATCACCCGTTTCTATAACGAAGATGATTTTCCTTTTCGTTTAAAACATTGCAGTGATGGTCCGATCTTACTCTTCGGAAAAGGAAATATCGAATGGAATCCCAAAAAAGCACTCAGTGTGGTTGGAACGAGAACAGCGAGCAATTATGGTAAAAAACAATGTGAATCCATTATTCAAGAGTTGGCATCCTCTCGATTGAGTATCATCAGCGGAATGGCTTATGGGATCGATATACATGCCCACAGGGCAGCATTAAAGTATAATTTACCTACTGTGGCGGTGGTCGCTCACGGACTGGATCGACTCTATCCCTCAGTGCATAAAGACACCCTAAATCTTATGTTCGAAAATGGAGGCGTGATCACGGAATTTATGAGTGGTTCGAATCCTGATCGAGAAAATTTCCCTAAAAGAAATCGAATAATAGCAGGTTTTTCGGATGCAACGCTAGTAGTTGAATCGGGTGCCAGAGGAGGTTCGATGATCAGTGCCGAAATAGCTGCTTCCTATAACAGGGATGTTTTCGCTGTTCCCGGAAATAATGGTTCACGGATGTCGGAAGGTTGTAATTATTTGATCCATACACAAAAAGCAACATTGGTTAGAGGTGGAAAAGATATTAAAAAAGTGATGAATTGGATGGATAAACTTCCAGCTGATCCGGTTCAAACTACCTTGTTTATTGATCTAAATGAGGATGAAAAAATGGTCCTTTCTTATCTTCATCATAAAGGAGCATGTTCCATTGATACGATCTCCATCGAGATCGGACTCCCAATGAGTAAAACATCGGTTCATCTTTTAAATCTGGAGTTTAAAGGTTTGATACAGAGTTTACCGGGAAAGGTGTATAAATTAATGTGAGCAAGAGGGGGAGTATTGATCAAGAGCTGTCTTATCGAGTTATGTTTTTCCCCCAAAAACTCTAACTATTGCTTATAGAAATTTTCATGTCACCCTGAGCCTGTCGAAAGGCGTTAAACTACTCTTCTACAGGCTCAAGGTGACGTACAGGGTACTATTAACTATTTAAAGGAAAGGGCTTGAAAAGGTCTAAATAGAAACTTTCATCAATTTTAAATGATGATCCATGTGGTAGATCGTAAAATAGATCATTTCTCGAATTGTTAATTTTCCTAATAATGGGTGCGGAAGTAAAAAACGATCCAGATCTTCTTCTTTCCATTTAGCAATGGTTTTGCAAAGTTGCAAATTCTGCTCCTTAAATTGAGAAAGTATTTTTGCATTTTCCTGTCTTCCCGATGGAATATAACGTCCACTTGCCTTTCCGCCTTCCGAAAGTTTGAGATGGTATTTTGCTACCAGCTCCTCAAAGCTCCGACTTTCTCTATTTGGCTGACCAAAAAGAATTCGTAGGCCCGGAAGAGGAATCTTAAGGGCTTTATTCAAAGGTTGAACGGAACGAAGAAGATGATCAAGATGCTTAATGGGACTCCATTTTTCATTTACCTCTTTATTTAATTGTTCCTCCGAAAAACAGGTGATCTGGTCCTGAACGCTTTTACTATTTTGCTTTATCTTAAGAATTAATTCTTCCTTCTTCATAAAGTAAATTTACAAAAGCATTTAGCTAAATCACTTTAGTTTAGAATTAAAGTAAACTAAAGACCTGATCGAACTACTTTATTAGAAATTGGAGGAATGGTTCTCAAATAATCATAAATAGCACCTACTTCCTTATCTGATAATCGAACATAGGGATTCATCGGATATCGAAGTGCTTCCTGTCCTTCCACTTTTCCCGATTTAACAGCATTAATAAATTGCTGCTTGGTCCATTTACCAATTCCTGTTTCATTATCTGATGTTAAATTAGGTGTTAGCATCACTTGTCCTTCGAGGTTTAGCGGTTTGTTGCCTCCGCCGAAATATCCAGCACTTAATTCAGGATTAAGAAAATCATTGCTTTTAAAGTCTGCTGAATGGCAGGAAAAGCACTCCATATTAAAAGCCATGTATCTTCCCCATTCAATTGTATTTGAAGTATCGGGCATTGGAATTGGGGCCTTAGGCAAAGGAAATGGCTTAAAAACAGCATTTGAAAGTGCTTTGGTTAAGAAGGAAGGTTCGCAGGGTTTATCCGGAATAGGACTCGCGGCTACCCATGGATCATCCGATCTAAGAAAAACAATAACCGATGCCATATCTTCATCCGATAAGTTGGGTAGCTTTGCCATATAAGGAGGAGCATAGGAACCATTTCTTTTAATTCCGGTGCGTAATAAATACATTATTTCTGCATCCGACCAGGCCCCGATCCCATAATTAAGATCTCCCGTAATATTTTGAGCATAGATCTTTCCAAATTCTTTAGGTGCATCCAGCATTAAACCTCCGCTTAGATTACCAGCTTCCCGATTAATATGGCATCCTATACATAAAGACCCCACCAATACTTTCCCCCTTTCTAGGCGTTCAGGATTTGGTTCTGCGTGGTAATCTATATTTACAGTATCATATTTTGGAATCCCTTTTATTTGAATATAGAGAAACCCTAAAACTAAAAATAGGAATACTATTCCTATCAAATAAAGTAAAATGCGTAAGATCTTTTTCATTGTTTTGGTTTTAATGGTTAGTTGTTATACCTGCTGTATTTAGATAAATACAATAAAAACCAAAGACAACTTAAATTGTAAGGATGATCTAATAAATAAAAAGCGTATTAAATAAGTTGTTCTTCAGCCGGTTAGGGCTAAATATATGAAAAATATCAAGATAATTCAAAATCAATAATTTAAAACCTTAGTTATCTTAGACTACTTTTTAAAGTAGTCCTTTACCCAGGCCGACATTTGATTCTCCGTCATATCGTCTGCATCTTCTAATCCTAAAAGATGTGAATTTAAAAGAGGTTTTTCTTTTATTGCTTTAGCTAATGATAATTTCATCGTTGAAGGTCCGAAAATGACAAACTCATCCGATTGCGCTAATTCATCCATGACTTTTTTTAGAAACACTTTAGACTGCTCATTCAATCTATTCTCTTTACTTTTTTCGGTATCCAATGATTGATGTCCGAAACGGCCTGACCTATTTTTTTCACCTTCTACTCTTTCCCGGGTTTCTATTCCCGACTCGATCGTTTTAATTTTAAATTCATTTCCGATAAATGATAAAAAAATAGCTTTGTGCTTATCGATCCAAACTCCCGATTTTCTCTCTAATTCCAAGGTTTTCATAACTATATTTTTAGTAAATGATTCAAAGAAATTTATTACTTCCTAAGTTACGAAAAAGGATGCGTTTAAAAGATTATATAAAGTTAAATTTTGAGTTTAAATGATCTTATTTATTCTCTTATTACAAATATTTAGAGAGGATACTTTGGAGTTGAGCTGCCGGAACTACGCCCGACTGGCGCCATAAGATCTGCCCGTTTTTGAATAAGATCAACGTAGGAACTCCCTGAATCTGATAATTTGAGGCTACTTTTGGGTTCTTATCTACATCCACTTTTAAGATTCGAATGCGTTCACCCATCAAGCCTGATAGTTCTTTTAAAATTGGGGCCATCGCTTTACATGGACCACACCACTCGGCCGAAAAATCGATTAAAACAGGTTTTTCAGCATTGATCAATTCACTAAAACTTGCCATTTTATCTTATTTTATTTATCACCTCAAGAATCTCTTCACTCGAAATTAATCCACTATTAGACCATAAAGGTCTGCCATTTTTAAATAATTTCAAATGGGGCAAGGATTGCACATTAAAAGCTTTAAATACTTCCAATTGTTCCTTTTGATCTACTAAAAAGACCTTGAGTTCGTCACCTAATTGAGTGCTTACTTTTTCAAGTTCTCTTCGAATCAATTTACAAGGTGGACAATCATCCGATTGAAAATCAATCAGCACGAATTGCTTCGATTTTAATACTTCATTCAGCTTCATTATTCGCTAAATGTTACGCTCCAGATCCCTCTTAATTCACCCACTTTATACCCAATGGCTTGATCTTTAGGATAGGCCATTAAAATAATAGCACGGTCATTTGATGAGATATTTTCGTCCGGTGTTCCATGGCATTTTAAACAAAGATCATTCAGGATAATAGGCGCCATAAAACGAATGCTTCCATTCTCATTTATTAGCTTAGCCTGTAAAGACTCTCCCTTGCTTAAACTGATTTTATAATCCGAAATGACACTGTTTTCGAGGGAATCGGGTGCATTCGCCGGATTTCTGATCTTATCACTTACTCTGCGAACCTTAACAGCATATAAGTTTGCAATAGAATCGGTTAATGGCAAAGCTGCAACATTACAATAGTTGATGGCCGTTTCGATCCCGCCTTCACTTATTTTAGATTTTAATTCTTTGGTAAGGGTTTCACCGGTTTTAACAATGATCTCCTTTCCCTTTGCTAAGTATTGTTCCTTTTCTAGGACTGTTAAAACAATAACGTCACTTTTATTATTCTCATTTATATTAGCATCACATGATGCTATAGAGATAATTATAATAATGAATAATAGATATATATACCTCATCCGATTAAAAATATTAATAAATGAATTCGATTATTCAGCTATAGCTTTAGTCTTCGAAAAGACTTATCCGGATTAAAATCAGTATTATACTTAGATCCGTTCGCGGGTCCGCAAGATTTAGCTCCAAAACCACAACCTACATTTAATACTCCCTGAATTAACAGCACAGAACCCAAAATTCCGATTCCCCAGCTTCTTTCCCCATAGGCAGAAAAGAGAAAAAAGATTCCTAGGGCGATTCTGATAATACGTATCATCGAAATATTCATCATCTTCATTATTTTACAATAGGTAAACCTTCATTTTCCCATCCCATGATTCCACCATCCATCTCATAGATCTCAGTATAGCCATCATTTTTAAGTATAGTCATAGCTTTTTTACTCCTGCTTCCAGAACGGCAATAAAGGTAGATCGGGGTTGATCTATCGATAGATAGATTTGACAAATTCTCTAAAAAAGAAGCATCGCTTACATCTACTAATTTTGCACCTTCAATATACCCCTGATCGTATTCACCAGGCGTTCTCACATCCAATATCATCCCCGGATTTTCTGTCATTTTGCTAATCCAATCACTATTAGAAAGTGATACTGCGATCGCTTCCTGATTCTGAATAACCGTATTGGCAGTATTTGTAGGCGCAGTCTCATTCGCCTGACAAGAAATAAAGAATAAGGAAACTAAAAGGGAAAATAAATAAATTCGTTTTTGCATTTATTATTGTAATTAAATTAATGTGGTAATTTTTTTTGTGTTAAGCCATAAACAAATGCACCTAATAAAGCGCTAATAACAGCAACTACAATCACAACTGCACCATTTCCTATCAGTGTATACATCGGCCCCGGACATGCGCCGGTCAATGCCCAACCAATTCCAAAAAAGACACCACCAATCAAATAGCGTTTTACTCCACTGTAGAAAGTCGGAATATTAATAGGGTTTCCATCAATATCCTTCATTTTGGTTCTTTTCATCCACTGATTAAATATGAAACTCAGAACCACTGCTGAACCAATAATTCCATACATCTGAAAGGATTCGAAACGAAACATTTCATAAATTCTATACCAGGATATCACTTCTCCTTTAGTTAAAATGAATCCAAAAGCAATTCCTATAATAAGTAGTCTTAAATTTTTCATCTTTCTAAAGTTAAAGGGTTAATATAAATGGGACTACAAAGTAGGTTACGATCATTCCTCCGATAAAAAACCCAATAACAGCCACAAGGGAAGAAAACTCAAGATTTGCCAATCCACTAATGGCATGCCCTGAGGTACAACCATCGGCATATCTAGCGCCGAATCCAACAAAAAATCCTCCAACTACAATGAATATTAATCCTTTTAAAGTGAATAATGCTTCCCATGAAAATAATTCAGTCGGGATCATGGTTTCCGTATAGGAAGTAAGACCCAGACTTTCAAGAGAACTTATAGTTGAAGCAGACAGATCTACCGGTACTTCATTTGGAAATGTGATACCCCCCAAGTAGCCTCCTAGGACCAGTCCGACGGCAAAAACTAAATTCCAAATCTCATCTCGCCAATTAAAATTAAAATATTCGCTCACTTTTCCTGCTCCTAACATAGAACAGGTTGTTTTTAAAGTTCCGGAAACTCCGAATCTTCGACCTACAAAGTATAAAGCGAAATAAACTAAAGCGATGGCCGGACCGGTGTAATACCATGGCCAGGGACCATAAAGCAAATCATGTATCATATCTTCTCGTTTTTAGGTATTTGAGTGGCGAGAAATATATAATAATTTTTGTTATGCCAATGTGACTATCTCGCCACGCCAGTCAAATAAGCCTCCAAAGAGGTTCGTTACTTTTGGAAATCCTTGTTGTGCCATCATACTGCAAACGTTTGCGCTACGCGCTCCTGAGCGACAATAGAGAAAGTAATTTTTGCTCTTATCCAGCGCTGCTATTTTTTGAGAAAGATCGGGCGAAAACATGTCAATATGCAATGAATTAGGGATATGCCCCATTCGGTGTTCTCCACTTGTTCTAACATCGATCAATACGATTGATTTATCTTCTTCAAGTGCTTGTCTGAACTCTCGTTCCATTAAATTATTAAACATACTATTTGTCTATTTAGAAGGCTTTATTAAACTAATTAATTAAAGAGTGCTTGGGCATACATAAGCAGTACGCGGCACGTCGGTCAATTTTATGGCGTCAAATCCACCATTAATATTAATGAGGTTTTTGAATCCGTGATTTTTGAGAATTGCCAGTGCGCTCATGGAACGATATCCTCCTGCACAATGCAAATAATAGGTTCTATCCTTATCAAGGTCATCAATATGTTCAAACAAAAAATCTAAAGGAAAACTGATCGCATCGCTTACTCTTTCTGCTTCAAATTCTCCCGGTTTTCTCACATCAAGTGTTGTGACTTTTCGTTCACAATGAAATTTTGAAAATACCTCAGCTGAAATTTGCCTTTCCGTTTCGGTTGGTTCTCCATGTTGAGCCCATGCATCGAATCCACCTTCTAAATAACCACGTGCATTATCATAACCTACACGAGCCAATCTCAATAAAGCTTCTCCTTCTCTACCTTCTTGGGTAACTAAAAGTATTTTTTGCTTGATATCACGAATAACAACTCCAACCCACATAGCAAAATTTCCATCTAAGCCGATAAACCATGAACCAGGGATATGTCCTTTCCCATATTCTGATTCATGTCGAGTATCTAAAACGATATAGTCGTCATTTTCCATCAATTCTTTGAATTCCTCAACATTTAATGCCCGATCACCCCGATGCATTACATCATCAAAACTCTCATAGCCATTTTTATTCATCATGGCATTTAATGGGAAATATTGAGGAGGAGGCAAAATGTCAGTTAATACTTCCTTCACAAATTCTTCCTGGGTCATATCCGCTCTCAAAGCATAGTTTGTTCGCTTTTGATTTCCTAAAGTATCCACTGTTTCACTACTCATGTTCTTACCACAAGACGATCCTGCCCCATGTGCCGGGTAGACGATCAAGCTATCAGAAAGAGGCATGATCCTTTCTCTAAGCGATTTGAAAAGCAAAGCCGCAAGATCTTCTTTGGTCAGATCCGATTTTATTGCGAGGTCAGGCCGTCCAACATCTCCCAAAAAAAGTGTATCTCCGGTAAATATTGCATGGTCATTTCCTTTCTCATCAATAAGAAGATAGGTAACACTCTCCATTGTATGACCCGGAGTATGCAAGACCTTAATTTTCACATCGCCAATTTCAAAAACCTGTTCATCTTCGGCAATGATCACATCATAATTTGGATTTGCAGTCGGGCCAAAAACCATTTTAGCACCCGTTTTTCTTGCAAGGTCAATATGTCCTGAAACAAAATCAGCATGAAAGTGCGTTTCAAAGATGTATTTCACCTTCGCTTTACTTTCGTTAGCTAATTTTAAATAAGGTTCTGATTCTCTTAAAGGGTCAATGATAGCTGCTTCACCATTCGATTCGATATAATATGCAGCTTCCGCTAAACATCCTGTATATAGTTGCTCTATTTTCATGATCGTACGTTTCTTGTTTCAAAATCTTCGCAAAATTAATTCATTATGCGGCTTTATTTAGTAACATTTGTTACAACAGCTATTTATTTTTATCAGATAGCTGTTTTATACTACTTTATTTAAAGCATGGATCTTCTTGTTAGCTAAATAAATAGCTTTAATCAGTTCGCAGAATCGGATAGTTTTTATTAATGATCTTATCTCCCTGAGAATAGCTAAGAATTATAAAACGTGACCTAAAAACTCAATATTATTTCGGGATAAAGCAATTTTATGATGCTTTTCCAATTGCTTCAATAAGCGGGAGATAACTTCACGGGAAGTATTTAGTTCATAAGCGATCTCCTGATGAGTTACATGTAATGATTTCTTTCCTGTCGCTCTAACCTTATCGACGAGGTACTTGTATAAACGTTCATCCATTTTCATGAATGCAATGCTATCTATCGTACTTAATAACTCATTAAATCGAAGGTTATAGGTTTGAAAAACAAAAGCCTTCCAGGAATTATATTTATCCATCCAGGAATCTAAAAATCGTATCGGAACGGTTACCATAGTACAGTCTTCTTCGGCAATTGCTCGAATATGGCTTTTCATATCATTTAAACAACAAGTAAGCGCCATGGCACAAGTAGAAGATCCATTTAAATAATAAAGAAAGAGTTCATTTCCTTCATCATCTTCACGGATAATTTTAACAGATCCTTCTACCAGAAGAAATATCGATTTTATATAATGATTGATCTCTAGGACTACCTCACCTGCTTTATATGAAACTAAAGTCCCGTTTTCAGCAATTTCTTTGATCAGTGCTTCTTCATGTAAAATAGGAAATTTGCTCCTTACTAAGGATTCGATGTACAGTGGATTACTCATTCTTTAGTGTTTACTGTAAAAATATAAATCAAAAATTTAATAATTACAGTAATGGAGGTATTTCTTTAGGCGCACTTGATTTAAATTTATAACCCAGCATGATCTCGTGGCTTCCGCTTGTATAATTTGATAGATAAGAGGTGGTATAATCATAGGCATAGCCGATCATAAGTATATTATTGTAAGAGAATCCAATTCCGAAAGAGACCGCATCATCAGTTCGATAAGTGACCCCTAACCAGATCATTTCTTTATAATAAGCCCATACGGAGATGTCAAATTGAACCGGCGCCGGAGATTTCCACCTCATTAAAAGCGAAGGCTCTAATTTAAAATCCTCCCCTAGATCAAATTTATAAGCTCCATTAATGATATAATGCTCTTCAATTTTAGCTGTATTCGTAGCTGCTTCGAAAATATTTATTTTATCAGGAACCAATTGAGGAATAGAAATTCCTGCATAATAGTTATCTCCGTAAAAATAAACTCCGAATTTACTGTTGAATTCAAATGCCGAACCTCTATAATTTTGCAAAGTAGGATCATCCGATTGATCCAGCTTAATCTGTGTTCCATCAATGATATATTGATCAAAACCTAAGCTGATTCCAAATCCTAAATGCATTCTATCATTTAATTGAAGGTGATAGGAATAAGATCCTTGAAATCCGGTTCGTCGCGTAGGCCCAACAATGTCGCTATATACCATGGCTCCTACCCCCATTTTCCGGGAGGCAAGAGGACCATAGGCATTGAGGTTAAAAGTTCTGGGAGCATCTGTGATGCCTCTCCATTGATAACGCTGAATCAAATGAGCTTCAAAATTATCATTTGAACCGGCAACGGCCGGGTTATATAGGTATTCATTGAATTTATATTGCGAAAAAAGCGGGATCTGCTGCGCAGTCAATTGCTGTCCTAACCCAAGGCCAATGAACAGTAATAAAACCACTATTTTAGTATTTAGTAACTTTTTCATGTCTTCAGGTTTAGCGCATAATTGTTAATGGTCCGGTAAAAGCATCCGGATATTTTTCATCTTTCAAGTCTATAACATAATAGTAAGTTCCCACAGGTAACTCCTTTCCGTTATATTTTCCATCCCAAGGATCTGAATATCCTTTTGATGAAAATAGTTGTTCACCCCATCGATTAAATATTGCAACCTCAACATTAGGGAAATCTGTAAGGTCACCTATGATCCAAACATCATTTGTTCCATCCCCATTTGGAGTAAATCCATCATTAGGATCGAACTTAGGCTTAATCGTTATTATAGTTGTATCACTTCCTGTACATCCATTATCCCATTCAACATACACGATATACTCCGTACTGATCAATGGGGCAGAAATTGGATTAGCCAGGGTGCTGTCATTCAAACTTTCTGAAGGAGACCAGGCGTAAATACTTCCGCTCGGACCTGTTGGGCTTCCTCCTATGGTAATAGATTCTTCAGGATAAATTTCCTCATCCGGACCGGCATCTGCATCCGGTGCAGCAAATACAACGGAATAAGCGGTATCAGAACCAGTACAAATTCCATCACTTATATGATAGATATAGCCATAATTTCCAACCGGAGCATCAAAAATTAAGGTGTCTCCCATGGTTATTATATTATCGAATATATCTGTCCAATAGGAATTTACTCCATTTCCACTTCCAATAAATACGGCAGGTCCATTCCCCTCACAATAAGCGGTATCATTACCAGCATCCGCAATAAGCAATGATTCTGAAAGCAATTCGTATAATTCGCTATGCGTACAGCCAATATTATCTGTAATCGATATCCAGTAGAAACCGGGAGATAGATCGCTTATTATAGTGTCATTTGCACCACTAATCGGATCCATATTAGCATCCAACCATTGATAGCTGTAAGGCGATTCTCCACCTGCAACTACAATAGAAATACTTCCGCTATTATCGTTTTCACATTCAGGATTTACAAATACCGTATCCGTTACAAAAATTGGATTGATCTGAGAAATAACAAACATTTCAGTAAGATTACAACCGGTGTTCATATCCGTAATGAGTACACTCCAATCTCCACCACATAATCCACTCGCGCTATCTGTTCCTTGTCCAAATGCAGGTTCAGGCGACCAAAAGAAAGTATAGTCACCGCTTCCACCACTTGGACTTACATAAGCCCAACCATTACAATCACCTTCACAACTTTCGTCTCCAATTTGGATATTTGCAAAGATCATTTCGATCTCTGTTACTTCAAAATCTACTGAATTTGAACATCCATTATCATCTGTAATTTCTAAGGTCCATGTTCCTCCACATAAACCTGTTACCGATGCTGTACCTTGCCCAAATTCAGGTTCCGGAGTCCATAAATAAGTGTAGTTTCCGCTTCCACCACTAACAGAAGCGCTAGCAGCACCATCACAAATACCTGAACAAGAGGCCTCTGTTATTGCGATATCAATAATGATCTCAGTAGCTTCTCCGACGATAATGTTTTCATAGGTAACACAGCCAGAGGCATTCGTTACTCCAACGATATAACTTCCTGCGATCAGTCCGCTTATGGTATCTGTGCTTAATCCTAAATCAACACCTAAAGCATCGTACCAGTTAACAATGCAAGGTGCATCAGTGCAAATGTATTCTACCCATGCCATTCCATCATTGGCTCCATAACAGCTCGCGTCAGCATGCCCGGTAGCAATATCCTCTCCTCCATCTTCACTTATGATCGCTACAAAAGTTTGAGTACATAAACTATCATCAATAACATCACAATGGTAGATCCCTTCCACTAAATTGTCGATAAAAGAGGTGTTAACCAACAGGTCGTTTCCAGCTGCATCAAACCATTGATAGAGGTAAGGAGCGGTTCCTCCACTAATGATAAGGTCGATACTTCCATCGCCTGGAATAAGATTACATGAGGCATTTACAACCACACTATCCGCTTCTAAAGCAGAGGGTTCGAGTACGCTAAACATAATCGTAGTATCACATGCGGTGTTATCTGTGATTGTAACACTCCAATCACCGGCATAAAGACCATTGGCAATGTTTGTTCCTTGTCCAGACCCAGGTTCAGGAGTCCATACATAAGTTAATGGTTGATTTCCTCCGGTGGCATTAACAATTGCAAATGCTCCATCATCTCCATTACAAGAAAGATCAGTATGACTCAATTGAGCATCTATTGAAGTATAAGTTAATATTTCAAATGAGACTAAGGTATCACACCCAAGTGCATCTTCGATCAGTACTTCCCATATTCCTGCATAAAGACCGTCAACACTATTCGTGTTTTGCCCGGATCCCGGCTCCGGAGTCCATGTATAAACATAATTTCCATTTCCTCCATTTGGATTTACTGAGGCTGTCCCATCTGCCGGACCATTACATGATTCGTTTGTGAATACTAAATTCGGCTGGATCGGGCTTATGCTGATCACTTCAAATGGAGTATACCATGTACATCCCAATCCATTCTGAAGACCTACCCAATAGTTACCGGCGGGCAGAAACGCAGTATCACCGTTAATTGGAAGAATCGTCCCATTTTGATCATGCCAAACAAGAGTACAAACAGGGTTTAAGCAATTATAACTTGCTATAACAATGCTTGAATCCGCATTACAGAGACCCGGCAGGATCTGAATATTTACTATGTCAGCACCTTGATCATTTACTGCCAAAAAGAAATCTTCGCTACATAAATTATTATCAGTAACAGTTAGGGTGTAAATTCCTGAAAATAAATTCGTTGCTACATCTGTCGTCTGATTTGCAGGGTCATTCCATAAGTAAGTGTAATTTGGTGTCCCTCCAGATATAACAACTGATGCTTCTCCGTCGTTACTTCCACATGTACTCTCTACAGTATTTAATATTGCTGTTAAAGAATCAGGTTGAGAAATCGAATAAGTAACACTTAATATACAACCGGGATTATTGAGGTCTTCAATTTCAATGGTATAATCACCTTCATCTAAACCACTACCAATGGATGTTCCATTTCCAATAGGTGGAGCAGGGGTCCATGTGTAAGTATATAATCCGGAGCCTCCTGATGCTGTTAATTCAATGATTCCATTCGCATCACCCTGACACGATATATTTGTAATATCTTCTATTACCGTAATTGCTGAAGGAGATGCTACCGTAACTGTTACCGTTGTTGAACAAAGATTAGCATCTGTAATGATTACATCATAATCTCCTGCACATAAATCCAGAGCAGTTGCTGCAGTTTGAGCAAGTGGATCATTCCATAAATAAGTATAAGGTAAAACGCCGCCAGTTGGAGCAACCGAAGCGCTTCCATCGCAGGTTCCATTACAAGAAACCGGTGTAGTTGAAGCATTTGGAATAAGTGCACTTGGTTCTAGAATCGTAAATAATAGTCGTGTAGAACATCCGGTTGCATTTGTTATTTCAACAAAATAATCGCCTGCCGCTAAGAATACGGTATCAGTGCTTAAACCTAAACTAGTATTGGTAAGTGCATCATACCATTCAATGGCACAAGGTGCATCGGCACAAATATACTGAGCTATTGCCATCCCTAAGTCTCCATTACATACAGGATCTTCAGTTGAAACGGTAATATCTTCAGGGTTCTGATCGTTTACAAGAACTAAAATCGTTCCTGAACAATTATCAGAATCTGTTACTGTAACTAAATAACTTCCTGAACATAGTCCGGTGGCGGTATCATTATTGATCCCAAGATCGTTTCCAAATTCATCGAGCCATTGGAAATTAGTATACACTCCTGAACCTCCACTTGGTAAAATTTCTACTGCAGCTATACAAGGTGGATTAATACTACAATCGCCTAAGGCATATTGATTATAAGTGGCTAAAATGGTATTTAAAGGACTGATGTTATAGCTCTCACTATAACTACATCCATTGATATCAGTAACGCTAAGAGTGTAATCACCCGGAGCCAAATTCGAAATGATGCTATCGTTTCCAATCACATTTGCGAATGCATCAGTCCACACAATTGTATAAGGTTCAGTCCCTCCACTTATAGAAACACTGATCTCTCCATCGTCGATCCCAGCACATGTAATTTGCTGGATCGTTGGAAGAAATGAAAGTAAAGCAGGTTCGTCAATACTAAATGGAATTTGCAATTCACAATTATTATCATCTCTTACAACGAATAAATAATTTCCTATTCCTAATCCGGAAATTAAAGACAGGTTTCCAAGCACATTCCCTATTCCATCCTGCCACTCATAAACATAATCTGTAAGAACTGTCCCCCCGGAAACTACAGCGAGTACTTGTCCATTTAAATCACCATTACATAAAGGTTCTGAAATATCTAGAACTGCAGTTAATTGACTTGGTTGTCCAATAGTGAGGATCGTACTTTGAGAACACAGGTTATCATCATAAACTGTAATTAAATAGTCTCCGGCTGTAATTCCTGTAATTTCATTTGTGGTAGATATAATTATTCCTGGATTCAATACATTCTCCCATTCGTAAGTATAACTAATATTCACAGTACCTCCACTTGGAAATACTTGAGCAAATCCATTAAGATCACCATTACATAAAGCATCACTAACAATTGGATTAAGGACAATATCACTCGATTGAAAAACTTCTATAGAATCACTTGCAACACAATTATTTAGATCAGAAACAATAACAGTATATATGCCTACAGGTAGATTTGAAATAATTTGCGTGTTCCCAATTAAATTATTTAGATCATCATACCATTCAACCATATAATCTGCAGGAGTGATCACTGTACCACCCGAAATGGCAACACCAACAGAACCATCACTATCTCCAAAACAATCGATATCGATGGATGAAAGCGTTAAGTTGATCGCTTGTAAAGGTTCGTCTATAGTATAAAGTTGACTTAAGTTACAGCCAAACATATCTGTTACAGTTAAGGTATAATCGCCTGCCGGAACATCAAGAATTTCATTCGTAATTGAGATCTGGTTATTTGCATTGTCTCTCCAATCGTATAAGAATCCTCCATTTCCTCCACTTACGATCACTTCAATCGCCCCGGTACTGTCTCCCGTACATAACACAGTGGTGATGGTTTCTATAAATGTGATCGGTGCAGGTTGTATTAAAGTATATATTTCTGTTACACTACATGATCCTGAATCCGTTACGATCAGAGTATAATCCCCTGCTTCTAATCCACTTATGTTTTGGCTGTTCGAAACAAATGCATTTGGCCCGGTCCAATCAAAAGTAAAAGCTGGGTTTCCTCCGCTAATTACAATATCGATCGCTCCTGAAAGGTCTCCATTACATGTCAGGTGAGTTAATGTTTCATCTATTAAAATAACACCAGGATTAATCAATGAAATGGTCGTGTCTTTTGTGCAAAAATTCTGATCTATAATTGTACAAGTATAATCTCCGGGAATCAGGTTTGAAATATTTTGGTTGATAGAATTAAAACCTAAAGGACCCACCCATGAGTAAGAATAATTTGGGGTACCTCCGGAAGGAACTAGTGAAATAGCCCCATCATTTGAATCGAAACAAGAAATGATCGAAATGCTGGCATTAAAGAAAATCTCATCACTTTCAAGAACAGTAAATGTTTCAAAATAAGAACAGTTTAATGCATCCGTTACCGTTAATGTATAATCGCCGGCAGCAACATTAACAATCGCATTAGTTGTACTGATCTGTATGTTCGTTGCATCTCTCCAGTCGTATAAATAACCACCATTTCCTCCACTTACCGCCACCTGAATTGAACCTGTTAGTTCACCAAAGCACAATACGTGATTTATGGTAGGCGTGAAAACAAATGGCAAGGGTTCATCTACGGTATAGGTTTGGACAATGACGCAATTATTTAAATCCGTTACGGTTAAAGTATAGTCTCCACCTTCAAGGCCTGATATATTTTGACTATTAGATACAAATGAATTTGGTCCTACCCATGATGTAGTATAGTTAGGAACTCCTCCGTTAATAATTACGTCGATAGCTCCATTCATGTCTCCATTACAAACAATGTCAGAAATGGTTTCTGCAATGGTAATTTGAGAAGGATTCAGAAGTGTGAAACTTGTATCCTTTGAACAAGAATTTTGATCTGTAATGGTAAGAGTATAAGTTCCGGGGATTAAGCTTGAAATATTTTGGTTTATGGAATTAAAGCCTAATGGACCGATCCATGCAAAAGTATAAATTGGCGTTCCTCCTTGTGGAAAAATATCGATGGCCCCATCATTTGCATTGAAACAAGTAATTGGGGTAAGTACTCCATTGAAGGTAATATCACTTGATTCATTTATTGTAAATGTTTCGGCATAAGTACATCCAAGTACATCCGTAACAGTAAGTGTATAATCTCCGGCCGGAACACCAACAATTGCATCAGTAGTGCTTATTTGAATATTTGAAATGTCTCTCCAATCATATATATATCCCCCATTTCCTCCATTTACATTTACCTGAATGGATCCGGTTGAAGTAGCAAAACATTCTACATGTACAATAGTTGGAATAAATACAAATGGGGCCGGTTCTAATACTGTATAAGTCTGAACATCAACACATCCATTGGCATCTGTAAGGGTAATGGTATAATCTCCGCCTTCCAGTCCTGAGATGTTTTGATTGGTGGAGCTAAAAGCGTTAGGTCCTACCCATGAAAAACCATAATTAAGAGTTCCACCACTTACTACAATGCTGATCGCTCCATTCATATCGCCATTACACTGTATACTACTGATCGTAGGAACAATGATGATCACATCCGGTTCTTCAATAACTACTATTTGAGTTTTGCTGCAATTATTATCGTCTGTTACTGTAATGGTATAAGTCCCGGCTACCAATCCGAATACATCCGCTGTGGTTCCAACCTGAACATTTCCTGCGTCTCTCCAATCATACTGATAATCGATAGCGATAGTACCTCCACTGGCGATCACATGCACCGCTCCATCCATAAAGCCATTACAAGAAGCGCTATCCGAAGAAGTTATTAATGAAATCGTTAAGGGTTCGATGATCTCAAAATCGAGTGTTGTACTACAATTATTTCCATCAGTTACTGTTATAGAATAATCGCCAGCTGCTAAATTATTTACTGAGAGTCCAATCCCAATGATAGTATTCGCTGCATCAAGCCATTCGTAGCTATAATTTCCATCTCCACCTATGACATTAAAAATAACTGCCTGTCCATTTATATCTCCATTACAAAGCAGATCGATTTTTGTGAAATCAAATCCGATCGTATCCGGTTCTGAAATGATCTCAGATCCGGTAATACTACAGTTATTTCCATCTAAAACAGTATAATCATAGGTTCCTGCAGGTAAATTATTGAGCAAGGAATCCGTTCCTACAAGCAATCCACCGGGATTTGTTAACCAAGTATAGGAATAAGGTAGAGTGCCTCCAGATGGAGTAACGACAACCGTTCCATTTGCCGCCCCGTTACATTCAGTAGGCAAAGAGCTGGTAACAGCCGTTAATAAAGCAGGTTCCGTAATGATGATATTATTAAGAGTGATGTTACATAAATTAGCATCACTAACACTCACCGAATAGGTACCGGCACATAAAGTTGAAGCAGTAGAATCAGTATATCCCGGAATAGGCACATTTCCGGCATCTAACCACTGATAGGTATATGGAAGTGTCCCGCCGGAAGGGGTAACAATAGCTTCACCCGGAGTACAATCCCCATTACAAAGAAGATGTGTTATACTCGTTATTGAGGCATTTAGCACATTAGGCTCAGTAATGGTAATGGTCGTATCTTTTGGACAATTTTTAGCATCTTCTACGTGTAAATTATAAACCCCTGCAAATTGTGATACAATAGATGTCGTCGTTTCATTTCCTGGTGTCCATAAATAATCAAATGGGCCTCCATTTCCGGAGCTCACATTTGTTGTAATAGATCCATCATTTAAACCATTACATGTAGC
>JAHECK010000002.1:37855-57440 GCA_024641785.1 Flavobacteriales bacterium
ATTTATATAAATAGGTGCCGGATCATAGAGTGTATCATAACGTGTAACCTGACAATTATTACTATCTGTGATAGTAATACTGTAAGGACCTGCAACAAGATTTGAGATAGAAGAAGAGGTGACTCCGTTTTGTGTAAAGCCTGTGCTCCAAACAACATTATAATTGGTTGATCCAGGAGTTCCCCCAAAAAGATTCGCGAGTAATATTCCATCGTTTGATCCTACACAACTTGGCTTAATTTTTAAAAAGAAGGCATTAATAATGGAAGGCTCACTGACAACAAAGTCAATTGTAGCAGGCGAAAGGTCAGATAAATCTACTACGACTAAGGTATAGGTACCTGCACCAATATTATTAATAGGATTTCCGAATATGAATATGGGTCCGATACTTCCGCCGGTCCAGGCATATTGAAAGGGTCCGACCCCACCAATGACTGATCCAATAGCCGATCCGACTCCACCATTACATAATGGATTTGTAACTGTAGCTACAGCGGTATGCCCTGATCTCAAACCTGCGTTTGAGATCCAATTAATTCCATCCCACTTTATAAACTCTCCTTTGATCTGAAATACCCCACCGGTTACAAGGGCATCGATAAATACATTATTAAGTTCATTTGGGATTCCATATCCTCCGTTTCCCCCTGATTCATTTGACCAGTGGGATGATTCATCCCAGGATCCGGTCCCACCAACCCAATACAAATCCTGCGCATTTAAAAATGTGCTTAAGAGAAGTAGGTTGAATATTAGTATGTATAGTTTTCTCAATGCCTTGTATTTAAATTAACAGTCATTTTCCAGTTAGTCAAAAGCTGCACAGCGCACTTTGCTATCCCCGTCGCCAAGGTCGCAAGTGTTAAAACCTAAAATGATTTCATGTGAACCATACGTGCCATAGTTTATGTTGTTTATTGTGTAATCAAAAGAATAGCCTAAAGAGATCATATTGAATAATTTAAAATTAACCAATGCCGCAATTGCAGTTTGATTCCGATAGGAAAGTCCAAATTGATATTTATGATCCAGGTCGTAAATGAGGTTTAGATCATAGGCAACCGGACTATTGTATGCATATCTAAAAACAATGGATGGAACTAATTCTGAACGATCTGAAACCATAAAACTTTTGGCTCCTTTTATAATATAATGCCGTGCCGTCCTCGTTTCTATCCCCACCTCAGGAAGTTTTATATTGATCATATTTTGTATAGAAAATCCCAAATAAAATGTTGAATTATAAATTAAAAACCCTGGTGTAATCGCAGGATAAATAATACTGGCCGATGATCCATTAATTGCCGGATCATTGAAATTAGTAAGCGTTAAGCCACTCACATCAAAGCGATTTTGTATTATTCCTGCAAACACACCGAAGGAACCATATAAATTTGTTCCTAATTTTACGTGATATGCAGCTGCAAGTTCCAATTGAATGAAATTAAATGGTCCTGCTGCATCATTAAAGATTCTTCCACCTATTCCAAAGAAAGAGCTTCTCCGGCTATTTCTTTTCTGTGGAATTTTACCATGACCATTTACAAACGCGGTTGTTGGATTTCCTTCAAATCCTACCCATTGACTTCTATATCCAAGTCTGATATCAACACATTCAGTGCTTCCTGCAAATGCCGGATTAACTCCAAAATTGTTAAAATTAGATTGGGTATATAATGGTAATTGTTGACCTAAACTCCCAAATGGAAGGCAGAAAATGAATGCTATGTATAGTAATCGAATTTTCATCTTATGATGGCTACATAGCCGGTTATAGGTTCTTCATTATCAATTCCTGGATCATTTAGCTGAATGACCCAATAATAGGTCCCTTCAGGTATATACGTTCCATTATTTGTTCCGTTCCACTCGGTGTTATAACCAACCGAAGAGAAAATTCGTTGTCCCCAGCGACTATATACCTCAACAATTGCATTAGGAAATCGGTAGATCCCCTCAATATCCCAGGTATCATTATAGCCATCCCCGTTCGGAGTAAATGCATTTGGAGCTTTGATCGGATCGATGATAAATACCGTCATATTATCTGAAGAAGTACACCCATCTCTACTACCTGTGAGGGTATAAGTAGTTGTTTCTGTAGGACTTGCAAGAGGAATCTGGCTTGAAGGGTTGTCCAAGGTATTCGTCGGATTCCAGCTATAGGTATCAGCTCCAGCTCCTTCTAAATTAATACTTTGTCCGGCAACTATTGTTAAATCAGGTCCAGCGCTTACACTTACTCCGGGACCGGTAATGTTTATCGTAAAATCACATGATGTTGTATCTCCCTGATCATTAACAATTCCATCAACTTGTATCCAATATTGAGTTTCAGGAAGTAAAGAGGGGGCAGAAAGCACAAATCCATATTCCCCTGACAAACAATTAGAAACGGGAGTCATTGTAGCTATATCACATGGTGTATCTGAATTAAAAACCACCCCTTGCAAGCCATCACCTGTGCTTCCTGGAGTATTGCAAGTACTGTCGCGATTTACGATCACATTTACATTTCCTCCTAATTCATTTGTCGTAAAACTGAACCAGACAGTTGCATGTGGAATGAAACAAATATTATTTCCTGGACTTGCAGATGCAGTAGTTCCTAATGTAGGATCGTCCATACATAAAAACTGTGCACTAATACAGTCATCATTTGGAGGTTGAGCATACGAAAAATGAAAAGAGGCCGCTAAAAGTAGCATCAATAATATCTTCACAAGTCTTTTTTGCCTGGTTAATTGCATATCTAGTAAAATTGTTGATAATCGCTTAAATAAAGGGAAAGTTTCGAGTTTATTTTCCACACTGACTTGTGGAAGAACTCTAAAAGAAAAATTTCTTAATAAATTAGCTGAAAGCTAGGCTGAGTCTAATGAAAATGTAAATGTGCTCCCTTGTTCATGAATGCTTCTCACTGTAATTGATTCTCCATGAGCCTCAATAATATGCTTTACGATAGCCAATCCAAGGCCGGTACCACCTTTATTTCGAGCTCTACTTTTGTCGACACGATAAAAACGCTCAAAAATACGATGAACATCTTCTTTTCTTATTCCTACACCCTGATCAATGATATCAATCAGGATTTTATTATCTAGTTTGTTCGTTCTGATTTTGATCTTTTTTCCTTCTTCACTATACGAAATAGCATTGATCAATAAATTCGTCAAAACCTGCGTTATTTTTGATCGGTCTGCAAAAACCCAGACTTCTTTCTTTTGAAGATCTTCATAAATAATTGAAATATTCTTCTTTTTCGATTTCCATTCCAGGTCAGTTATTACTTCATTTAAAAGTTCGTTAAAATTGAAGCGCTTTTTATCGATAATTAGTTTTCCTGATTCAAGTTTGGAGATGGAATCAAGATCTTCTAATAAATTAGTGATCCGCTCAACACTATTTGCGGCTCTTTCAAGAAATAAACGATTTATTTCTTTGTCTTCTAATCCTCCTTCAAGTAAAGTTAAGATATAGCCCTGGATTGAAAATACAGGAGTTTTTAATTCATGCGCTAAATTTCCAATGAATTCCTTTCTAAATTTCTCCCTTTCATGCAAAAGATCGATCGTTTTATCTTGATCGACCATCCATTTTGTAACATCTTTACTCACGTCACCTAAAACATCTTTTTTCATATCTAGTTTTATGTCAGATATATCTTCATCATATTTTAACATTCGAGTCGCTCTGTATAACAGCTTTATCTTATGATAAATAAATCTTTCAAGTGTAAAATAAACAAGGATGAATGTGATGATTTGAGTAAGTAAAAAATACACTAATATCATCCAAAGACTGATACTGGCATTTTGATACCAAAAAATAAATACAATAAGTGAAACAGAAAATAAGGAGACAAAAAAGGAAATATAAATACTAAGAGATCGAGGGCTATTCGTTTGCATTAAGAGGTGAATTTATATCCGACTCCTTTTACTGTATCTATTAACTCATCACCGATCTTTTCTCTTAATTTTCGAATATGTACATCGATGGTTCTGTCCCCAACTACCACATCTTCTCCCCAAATTTTACTCATTATCTCTTCACGAGTAAAGACTTTATTCGGCTTTGACATTAAAAGAGATAATAATTCGAATTCTTTTCTTGGAATAGTAAATTCACTTCCATTCTGAATTATAAGATATCGTTCTTTGTCAATGGTAATTCCGCCGGCTTCGATATTTTCCAAATCACTTATCATTGATCCCTGACTTCTTCGAAGTAATGCTTTTACCCTACTCAACAATACATGCGGCTTGATCGGTTTATTGATAAAGTCATCTGCACCGGCATTAAAACCTGTTATTTCAGCATAATCCTCATTTAATGCGGTCAGGAAAGCGATTGTAACTCCTTCAAGTCCAGGTGTAACTCTAATTTTTTCACATGCTTCAATACCATCCATTTCCGGCATCATAACATCTAATAAAATCAAATGAGGTAAAAATGACTTTGCTTTTTCGATGGCTTCTATTCCATTAACAGCTGTTTCTACCTTATACCCCTTAGCTTTTAGATTGTATTCTAGTAGAGCAAGAATATCAGGTTCATCATCAACTAATAAAATTCGTTGTTCCGCGCTCATAATACTTCGAAATTTAAGCAAATTAAAGAAATGCTTTGTTAATGTTAGCTGCTTTAGGTTTAAGAAAACATTAATTAATTAAAATTGAACATAAAGTTACATTAGAATAGCATCTTTTATGAATGCTGAATACATATTTTTAATTTCGCAGAACTTATTATTTTAAATATGCTGGAAAAAACCTTTTACTATAACACATTATTAGATTGGAGTATAAGTCTGCTCATTATTTTAGGAAGTATCATTGCTGCAAAACTCGTTTATTGGATCATTAAGCGTTTTGTAAAAACAGCTACTGCAAAAACCTCATCTACCCTTGATGACCTGCTTGTAGATACCCTCGAAGAACCAATTGTTGTTTTTATTGTAATAATGGGAACGGGTTATGCCTTAAATCTTTTAGAATTTCCTGAATGGTTAGGCATCTGGTTTGAAAGAGTTATTTACGTTGCAATTACTATCAATTTTACTTGGTTAATTTCCCGTTTAGTCGATGCTATTATTCGCCAATATATTGTGCCCTTATCTGAAAAAACAGAAAGTGATTTTGATGATCAGATTATCCCAATCGCACGTAAAGGAATTCGATCTGTCATTTGGATTCTTGGTATTATTATGGCCCTTAATAATGCGGGTTATGATGTAGTAGCATTGTTGGCAGGGCTAGGCTTGGGTGGACTTGCATTGGCGATGGCCGCTAAAGAAACTGTCGCAAATATTTTCGGGGGGGCGACCATATTTACGGATAAACCATTTAAAATTGGGGAAAGAATAAAGATCGACACA
The DNA here is from genome assembly GCA_024641785.1 of Flavobacteriales bacterium. GTDB lineage: Bacteria > Bacteroidota > Bacteroidia > Flavobacteriales_D > JAHECK01 > JAHECK01. The sequence continues at coordinate 43,239 of JAHECK010000002.1, forward strand.
TTTGATGGAACGGTTGAAGAAGTGGGCGTTAGATCGACCAGAATTAGAACACTGGAGGGAAGACTGGTCGTTGTTCCTAATCATTATTTCACAAATAATATTGTTGAAAATGTAAGCTCTGAACCGACGAGAAGAATCATTCTTAAACTAGGTCTTACTTATGATACCCCTCCTGAAAAAATACAATTGGCTTTAGCCATTCTTAAGGAACTTTATACAAATGATGAAGCCCTATCTGAAAAAACATGGTTGACCTTTGATTCGTTTGGAGATTTCTCTTTAGGGATCACTTTTGTTTATTATATCCTTCCCGGAAATGATATTCCTGAGGTTCAATCCAGAATAAACCTGACTATTCTAGAGAAATTTAATGAAGAAGGTTTGTCATTTGCCTTTCCGACTCAAACGATTTATACTCAAATTACAAAGTAAATTTATTAGTATTAGAAAGTCTTGTTTTAATAGAATTGAAAAGGGTGACCATTTGGGTGTTTAATTGCACGATAGATTGGGTCAATTCACTTTTTGATCTATTGGTATTGGCATCCTCTTCTATTTTTTTAATTAAGAGATGAAGTTCGCTATCGGCAATAATTTGAATGCTTGATTTCAATTTATGCGCCTGATTTGCCACTGCAGCAAGGTCATTATTCTTAAAGCTCGTATTTAAAACTTCCAGACTGGAAGGAGCTTTTTCAAGAAATAAATTCAGCATTTCTCTTATAAAATCATCATCTCCACCTGCTAGTTTAATTAATAGATCAAACTTATTATCATTGATATTTGCTTTCATTTTCTTCTTTCATTTCCTTAAGAATTCTATATATCGTCGATTTACCAATATCCAATACTTCTGCTGCTTTTAGAATATTATCGTCATATTTATCTAAATAATACTGAATAATATCGAAGGTGTATTTTCTCAAAGATTTTTCCTCCAACATCATATTTGCTAAAGGCTTTTTAGGGGTGAAAATGATGTCTTCGGGATCTATTACCGGCTTATCACTCATCACTACCGCTAACTCAATAATTGCTTTTAATTCTCTCACATTTCCCGGATAACTGTATGCCAGAAGTTTTTGAACAGAGTCCGGAGAAAGACTGATTGGATTTAATTGATTTTCTTTCACGAATTCATCTATAAAGAACTTTGCTAATAAAATGATGTCGTTTACTCTTTTATTTAATGGTGGAAGTTTTATAGGTAAACCTAAAAGTCGATAAAATAAATCTTCTCTAAATCGTCCATGCTGTACTTCTTCAATTAAATTTTTATGGGTAGCAACGATCACTCTTACTTCGATCTGAACACTTTTATTCCCTCCGACTCGCGTAACTTCTTTTTCCTGAAGTACTCGGAGTAATTTAGATTGTAAACTTAAATCGAGGTCTCCAATTTCATCTAAAAATATCGTCCCATTATTTGCTTCTTCAAATTTCCCAATTCGCTGCGTATTAGCCCCTGTAAAAGACCCTTTTTCATGACCGAATAATTCACTTTCGATCAATTCGGAAGGGATGGCAGCCATATTTACAGCTATAAAAGGTCCATTTGCCCTTTTAGAATGATAATGAATGCCTTTTGCAACCATTTCCTTCCCTGTTCCAGTTTCCCCGGTAATAGAAACGGTAATATTCGTTTTCACCGCTTTTTCCATCAGCCTGAATACTTTTTGCATCTCGCTGCTTTCACCAACCATTGTCGATGAAAAATCATATTTATATGCTACTTCTTTTCTAAGCTGGCTTATTTCTTCTTTTAAATTGACATTTTGTTTTAAGTGTTTTAAAATATTCCAGATTCGATCTTTTGTGTCTTCATCTTTTACGATATAATCATATACTCCTTCTCTAAGAAGATCAACAGCAGTGGAAACATCTTCCTGACCGGAAATGATAATAATAGGAATGTCAGGATTAAACTCTTTTGTTTTTTTAATAAGATCATCAGCTTTTTCTTCGCCTAGAGTATAATCAAGAGTAATTAGGTCGGGATCTTTATAAAGGTTTTGAATAAGCTCCTTTCCGGTGGCAAATGACTCAACATCATTATCAGGATTCATTCCGATATGATGTTCCAGCATTCTACGGTACCAATCGTCGTCTTCGACGATGAACACTTTAAATGAATTCGGCATAACTTAGGTTTACTGGTTAGTTTTCTCAAATTTACATCATTTTCTCAAAAAGAGAATGATTTTTATTTTGAACCAGGAAAGTTGTCCAATTAATTTCATTTTGTTTTAAAAAGAACTTAAATATTAAATAACTACAAAGAGAGTGATTTTTCGCTGAATATCTGTATTTACCATCGAATTGGACCCGTAGTTCAACTCAATAAACCGATAACAGTCTTGGCTTTCAGGCCTGACGATAGTCAGGTTTACTCTCCTAAAGCCACATGTATTTATGTATTATATAGTATAGGCTTTAATCGGAACTATACAGGTATGACAATAGATGTTGAAAAGAGAGTAGCACAAAAGAAAATAAATCTACAAAAGCGTATTCTCCATAGATTTTGATTTATCAAGAAGCACTTGATACAAGAACCGAAGCTAGAGAGAGGGAAAATTATTTTAAAAGTGGTCTGGGCAGAGAGTTCATAAAAACTTTATTAAATTCGCGATCTTAATGGCTCCGTAGTTCAACTGAATAGAATATCAGATTTCGGCTCTGAGGGTTACAGGTTTGAATCCTGTCGGAGTCACAAAGTAGTTTTGAGTGTGAGTAGCGAGCAAGAGTGAGCTACTCACACCAAAATTTTATCTCCAAAGTACATCTTCACAAATACCTCTCTTATATTAATTAATAGAATAATCTATTTTTAATGCGACTTATGAGCCAGCTATTTAAAAATAGAGTAATATTTATCACCCTCTCCGTCTCAGTTATTTTCTTTTGGCAAAAAATAATTAGTATCGTTTCAGAATTAGAACAATTCTACTTGCTGTTTATAAGTTGCGCTTTATTTACTTCCGCAATTGTCCTTTGTAAAAAATTTGTTCTCAAAAAAGCCCAAAAGCAAATTCTAAATGCAATTATTGGAATTCTTAGCCTAGCTATTTTTTTAATTATATGGAATAGCATCTTCAGATGGTACAGTGATACACATGATTTTAGAGGAAACATATTCAGAGGAATTCTATATGGATTCAGAGCCCCGTTTTATGGTCGCTTAAACCCCAAATTAATTATATCAAATTATTATCCTGCAATTATTATTAGCTCTTTATTTATTCTTTTTATCCTTTACTTCCATAAAAAGATCAATGAACATTGGCAACGGCCAATCCTTTTCCTGTTTGCAAGCTTATTATTCTTTTCCTTCGCCTGGAATCACACTTTTCACCAGACTTTAATGGCAATTAATTGCCATTTCTCTACCTTTTCTGAGGGGCTTTCCTTCTTCCCCGAATGGGCCACTTTTTTACCTAGTTATACTGATCAAATGCATCTCCTGGGTGCTCATAATAATCATTACCCTCCTGGAAACTTATTGCTGCTTAAATTAAATAATACCTTCTTTCCTTACCTTTTCAAGTCGCTGGTAATTTTGGCACCCATTATTTCCTTGTTCCCTATAATTGGTCTCCTAAAACAGATCGATATTAAAGCAAAATCCATTGATCGATATATTGCCTTCTACATTTCAAGCGTCGCTTTGTTATTTTATCCGGCAACGTCACTTACTCCCATTTTATTGATCTTTGCCTCTTTTGCATTATACTTCCTAACAAAGGCAATGCGATCAAAAACGCTACAAAACGCTATCCTTAGCGGATGCTTTTTTGCCCTCTATGCTTTTTTCTCTTTTTCTTTTATATTATTTGCCTTTTTCTCCGGAGTAATTCTTCTCCTTTTCCTTAAGTTTCAATTTATAAAAAAACAAACTCTTCTTTACGCATTATTGGCCGCTGTAACCACTTTCTTTTTGGTTTACACCACCATATATCTCGTTTTTGATTTCAATTTATATACTTGCCTAAACACGGCGATTCATAATGAAAATCTGCAAATGAAAAGTTCTCTCTTTGATGGACTAGAGCGTTATTTAATTGTTTCTACCGGGAATCTGCTCGCCTATATTGGAATTTTCGGACCTGTCATCATTGCTTTTTTTGCCCTTTTTATTCGATCGAATAAGAATGAAGGAAATAAAAAACTTGAATTGTATATTCAGGCTGTTTTAATAAGCATACTTGTTCTTGCCTTTTCAAATCAGTTTTTCTTAGAAATTGAACGAATCTGGATCTTTCTCACACCTTTCATTCTTTTCATTGTCATTCCAGATCATTTTGATGAAAATAAAGACACCTTCCCAATGAGAATGTTGATCGCTTCAAATATGATCCTATCTCTACTTTATCTGATTTCTGTTAATAATTGTACTTAAGTTAAAAAGGGAAATTATTTACTGAATTTTTCTCGAGTCAGCACTTTTAGCAAACAGCGTTCAATAATCAATTTACTAATTTCTTCTTCCAATTTTAAATCGGGATTCAAAGCCATCTTTCGATGGATAGAAATTTCTGAAACATCGATCCGATAGAGAAGGTTTTTAAATTGTGAATGGTCTTGCATTATCAAATTATGAATGTTTCTAAAAACTATTTGATACAATTCCTGATAGTTTTTTGGACTGTTTTTATCCCGGTCAAAGGAAATCCCGGTCATATCAAAATCTCGCTGTATCTGATCAAAAGTCCGTTCCAGATAACTTTGATCAGCATAATAAAGATCGTAGCGTTTTGTATTGAGAAGATCCATCAGTCAAATATACAACCTAGATCGTCTTTTCTGATTCTATTAATCGAACAACTTTTTGTAGCTTTCAAACGCCAAACTAAAAACACAAATGACCCAAAATAAATCTGATTCTTGTTTTAATTGTGGTGAGAGCTTAAAAAAGGAGGAAAATTATTGTCCTAATTGTGGTCAGAAAAACATGGACCTTAATATTTCATTTAATGAATTACTTAAAGATTTCGCTTCAGATTATTTTACTTTCGACAGCAAGTTTTTAAGAACTTTTTTTCCACTTCTATTTAAACCGGGAAAGGTTCCAAAAGATTTTATTGAAGGAAAAAGGTTAAAGTATATCGCCCCATTGAGAGGCTTTTTATTTTTATCATTTATCAGCTTTTTTCTATGGGGACTCTCACTTAATATTGACCCTTTGATTAAATCTGATGATCAAACTATATCGCTCTCCGATAGTGTGGAAAATTATGCCTTTCCTAATCAGGTTTTTTTAGATTCTATAAATCAGACTAAAGGTTATAATCTTAAAATAAATATGGATAGTGCTTCATCTGATTCCAGTAATTTAAATAGTCTGTCCTACCTATTTGATAAAAAAAACAGCCCTAAAGAAATTGCTGATTCACTAGGGAATGACAATAGTCCTTTCCTAAAAAAAATAATATATCAAATCGCTAAAATATATCAAGCAGACCGAGCAGTTGTGCGCCGCTATTTGATGGGTAATCTATCAATCGTCTTATTATTTGTTCAACCCTTCTTTGCCTTGTTATTAAAATTGTTTTATTTCCGGAAGAAAGATTTCTTTTACATTGAACATCTCGTGTTTTCGCTCTATTTCCACGCTTTCGTTTTGATAGTCTCGATTTTTCTCTTTTTTCTTTCCTTTGTCTTTGAAATAGACCTGCTTTTATTATGGGTTTTTCTGCTCTCATTTGTCTATTTATTTATAGCAATGAAAAGATTTTATGAACAGAGTCTAGGTAGGAGTTTTTTCAAAGGTATTTTAATTTCCTTCTTGTATTTTACTTTTATACTTCCAATTTTTTCCGTCACTTACCTTGTCTTAAGTCTTTATTTTTATTAAAAAATGACTAAATCTAAAAGAATCCATATTTCATCAGGTGCAATTTGGGAAGACATTGTTGGCTATAGTCGTGCTGTTAAGGTCGGTAATGTAATTGAAATATCAGGCACAACGGCGGTCGACCAAAAAAATGAAATTCATGGAATTGACGATCCATACCAACAAACGAAGTTTATCATTTTAAAAGTTGAAAAGGTACTTATTGAACTTGGATCTTCTTTAAAAGATGTGATAAGAACGAGGATATATACAACAGATATAAGCAAATGGGAAGAGATTGGGAAAGCGCATGGGGAATTTTTCCGTGTTATAAAACCAGCGACTACAATGGTGGAAGTGAGCAATCTCATAGATAAAAACATACTTGTTGAAATTGAATTTTCGGCAATTTTAAATTAAAGCATTACTCCTATTTTTATTTCTAAAAAAAAGGGATATTTGCCAACCTTTAACATTCTTAATTTTAGGTAAATATGCCAATCGATCTTAGTTTAAAAGTTGATGTTGTAGAAAATATTACTAGAGATGTTTTCCAGGAAAAATACATGATGGCTCAAAAGCCTGTCATTATTAAAAACTTTTTTGGAAAAGATGCAGCTCTTTATAAAAAGTGGACCTTCGAATATTTTATAGACGAGATAGGTGATATCGATGTAGGTATATTTGATGATGAAGGCACGGTTCGAAAAGACGATCGATCTTACAAATCAGCCGATATGACCATGAAGTTCGGGGAGTACCTTAAGGCGCTTCAAGCCGGACCTACTAAAAAAAGGATCTTCCTTTTTAATATATTCAAGCATCTTCCGGGTCTTAAAAAAGACTTTTCATATCCTCCGATCGCTGATAAATATTTAAAACTTCCTTTTGTCTTTTTTGGTGGAAAAGGCGCAATCACTCGTATTCATCAGGATATGGATATGTCGAATGTTTTCCTTACCGAATTAAAAGGGAAAAAACGGATCGTGTTATTCGATCCCTATTACTCTACATTACTTTATCGCTATCCGTTTGGTGTTCATAGTTCAATCGATCCGGACAACCCTGATTACGAGCGTTTTCCGGCTTTAAAAGCGGTAAAAGGCTATGAATGTGTTATTGAAAATGGCGACACATTATTTATGCCTAGTGGCTACTGGCATCAGGTTGAATATTTGGAAGGATCCTTCGGAATTGCGATCCGATCATTAAGTCCAAAATCCAGTAAACGATTTAGAGGCTTATATAATGTTTCTGTACTCACTCAGTTAGATGAAGTAATGCGTTTCTTTTTACAAGATCGATGGCATAAAACAAAAACATCTCTGGCGATTAAAAGAGCGGATAAAGCACTTGAAAAAGAACTAAAATCGAAGGCTTAGAGGCAAGAGTTAGAGTGTGAGTTTTAGATTAGTTCCCCTCTTGCTCAAGTCTCACACTCACAATGTTTTTGGTGACCCCAGCAAGAATCGAACTTGCATTTAAAGTTTAGGAAACTTCCGTTCTATCCGTTGAACTATGGGGCCAGTATTAAATACGAAATGTGAGTTGTGAAATTTGAAATAGCTTTCAATTCTCACATCTCACATTTTACATCTCATATCTTATATCACTTTTAATTCTTTTCCGACTTTAATAAAAGCAGCTATCGCTTTATCTAAATGCGCTTTTGAATGTCCTGCAGAAATTTGAACGCGAATCCTTGCCTTACCCTTCGCTACTACAGGGAAAAAGAATCCAATAACATAAATTCCTTCCTTTAATAACTTATCAGCCATGTTTTGAGATAATGCAGCATCATATAACATCACCGGAACAATAGCTGAATCGCCTTTAACAATATCGAAACCTGCCTCAGTCATTCCTTTCTTAAAATAGGCAGTGTTTTCCATTAATCGATCTCTCAATTCAGTGCTTTCAGAAAGCAGATCAAAAACAGCGATAGAAGCTCCAACGATCGCAGGTGCCAATGAATTTGAAAATAAATAAGGTCGGGAACGTTGTCTTAAAAGTTCGATGATCTCTTTTTTACCGGTTGTATAACCTCCCATCGCTCCTCCTAAGGCCTTCCCAAGTGTGCCGGTAACGATATCTATACGATCCATCACTCCGCAATGCTCAGGAGTTCCTTTTCCATGTTCTCCCATAAATCCTGCAGCATGACATTCATCCACCATTACCAAAGCATCGTATTTATCTGCAAGATCACATATCCCTGCAAGATCTGCTACCACTCCATCCATACTGAATACCCCATCGGTTACAATAATGGTGTTTCTAAATCCTTGTTTCTTTACCTCGATCAATTGTTCCTCGAGGCTCTCCATATTATTGTTTTTGTATCTGAATCGACCCGCTTTACATAAACGAACACCATCAATGATAGACGCATGATTCAATTCATCACTTATTATCGCATCTTCTTCTCCAAACAAAGGTTCAAAAACACCTCCATTAGCGTCAAATGCCGCAGCATATAAAATCGTGTCCTCAAATCCATAAAAGGCTGAGATCTTCTTTTCAAGTTCCTTATGGATATCCTGAGTCCCACAGATAAATCGAACTGATGACATTCCATAACCATGTGTATCAAGTGCTTTTTTTGCTGCCGCTATCACTTTAGGATGAGAGCTTAGTCCAAGGTAATTATTCGCGCAAAAGTTAATCACCGTTTCACCGGTCGAAACTGTTATTTCAGCGCCTTGAGGAGAGGTAATTATTCGCTCTTTCTTATATAAACCCGCTTCCTGAATACTTTTTAGTTCAGCAGCTAATTGATCTTTTAATTTTCCGTACATAAAAGGTGTTTTTTGAAGCTATAAAAATACTGATTTATGTGTCTTAATTCTACCTTTGTCATATAATCAAAAAAGAATGATAAATCCCTTATTAAGTAGTTGGAATGGTCCTTTTTCTAACGCTCCATTTTCCGAAATTAAAAACAACCATTTTCTACCTGCAATTAATGAGGCGATCGTTCAAGCTAAAAAAGAGATCGAAGCGATCAAAGAAAAAAAAGAAACCAGCTTTGAAAATACGATTGTTGCTTTAGATAGAAGTGGCCATCAATTAGATCTGATCAGCTCTGTTTTTTTTAATCTTCATTCTGCCGAATCTAATGATGAATTGCAAGACCTCGCTCAAGAGATCAGTCCACTACTGACCCAATACGGTAATGATATAATTTTAGATCAGGATCTTTTTACGAAAGTGAAACTGGTTTTCGATAATGAAGATCTTTCAAGTTTGACCGAAGCGGAAAAAATGCTCCTAAAAAAGACTTATAAAAGCTTTGTAAGAAATGGGGCCTTATTAAATGAAACAGATAAAATAAAGCTTCGGGAAATAGATCAGGAATTGAGCAAAATAAAACTAGAGTTTGGCAATCATGTTTTAGAAGAAACGCAACGATTTGAAAAACATATAGTTGATAAAGCTCTTTTAAAAGGCTTGCCCGAAAATGCAATTGAGGCCGCCAAAATGGAGGCGGAGCATAGAGAAAAAGAGGGTTGGGTATTTACACTGGACTTTCCTTCTTACCAGGCAGTATTAAAGTATGCCGACGATCGGAATTTTAGAAAAGAGATGCATTTAGCATTTAATTCTAAAGCTTTTAAGGGTGATAAGCTTGACAATAAAGCGATTGTTCTTAAAATAGCAAAGCTCCGAAATCAAAGAGCAAAATTATTAGGCTATCCAACCCATGCCCATTTTGTTCTTGAAGAACGAATGGCAAAAACACCTGCCAAAGTCACCTCTTTTTTAAATCAACTTTACGAAAAAGCCTATCCCATCGCTAAAAAAGAGATGGAAGAATTGCTTGCTTTTGCACAATTACAAGGTTTTAGAGATGAACTTCAATCCTATGATACTGCTTATTATGCAGAAAAATTAAAACAGTCTTTGTTTAATATTGATGATGAAGCCTTAAAGCCCTATTTCTCTCTAGATAAGGTAATTGAAGGTGCATTTGGAAGTGCTCAATTATTATATGGAATCAAATTTATTGAACGTTTCGATATCGATAAATACCATTCTGATGTAAAAACCTTTGAAGTTCTTGATGAGAATAATGATCATTTAGCAGTATTTTATGCTGATTTTTTTCCAAGAAAAGGGAAACGGGCCGGTGCATGGATGACTTCCTTTCAGGATCAATACGAAATTAATGGAATTGATCATCGTCCTCATATTTCTATCGTTTGTAATTTCAATAAACCTACAAAAGATCTTCCTTCATTACTTACTTTTAATGAAGTTACCACCTTGTTCCATGAATTCGGTCATGCCTTACACGGTATCCTTTCTAAATCCCCTTTTAAAAGCATAAGTGGAACGAGTGTTTATTGGGATTTTGTTGAATTACCTAGTCAGATCATGGAAAACTGGTGCTTCGAAAAAGAAAGTTTAGATCGTTTTGCAAGACATTATAAAACCGGTGAATTAATTCCTGATGAACTTATAGCGGGGATCAAAGCAAGCTCGAACTTTATGGAAGCTACCGCTACTATGAGGCAAATTAGTTTCGGTTTGCTTGATATGGCATGGCATGGTGATGAAAACATTGATGATATTACAGACGGTGTTTTACTTGAAGATAAAGCGATGAAATCTACTCGTTTATTGACTAAGATAGAGGGGACGAATACTTCTTGCCAGTTTTCCCATATCTTTTCCGGAGGATATTCAGCAGGTTATTATAGCTATAAATGGTCGGAAGTACTGGATGCAGATGCTTTCGAATATTTTAAAGAAAAAGGCATTTTTGATCAGGATGTTGCAAGGGCTTTTCGAAAATTACTCTCCTCCGGAGGAACCATAGATCCTGAAATATTGTATCGTGAATTTAGAGGAAGAGATGCAAGTGTGGATGCCTTGCTAAAAAGAGCAGGAATTAGTTAATTTTTTTTAAGCACTTAGTTCTCGAAGCGGGCTCAAAGAGCACTAGGAATTAAGTAGTTAAGATTTAATTCTCAGTGATCTCTGCGCCTACTCTGTGTCTTCGTGGTTAAAGGAAGTAAAAATCCTATTTTTTTAATTGGTCGCTTGCGGCTTTTAAAAGCACTAATAGCTGATAAGAAAGGTCTGTAAAGAGAATTTTTGCATTCGCATTACGATCGATATGAGATTGTGCTTCACTAAATAATGTGATATAATCTTCAAAATTCAAGTGGTTGATATAGGGAGCGAAATTTTGCATAAAAACCCGTTCATCTCCCTTAATAGTGATCAACCCTTCTACGTTATAATTACTTAAAGCACATTGTCTTAGTAGATGGAGAGCAAATTTTAAAAAATCTTTTTGCTGGGCTCTTCCAATTTTCGAAATATCATCCACCCAATTTGAAACTCCTTTAATATTTTTCTTAAAACAGAGTCGCATCCAATCTCTGAAAAAAACAAAATTCTCATTGTTCTCTCCTGCATTCAAGGCCAAATTTCGAGCTTGAAAATAATTCCCTTCAGACATTGCTGCCAGGTTCTCGGCCAATTGCTTCTCTGTTTCAAAAGCTTCTATTAATCCTTCGGCTATTTCAACATTACTAAGTCGGGCTAGTTTTACGAGCTGAGTCCTGGATAAAATGGTTGGAATGATCTGCTCAGAATCATTCGCTACTAAAATAATAATGGTTTTATCAGGCGGTTCTTCAATGGTCTTTAATAACTTATTTGCAGCAGCAGAATTTAAGTTTTCAGGCATCCAGATCAGGTAGCATTTAAATCCTCCTTCAAAAGACTTTAAAGAAAGTTTCTTAATAATGTGATTGCTTTCCTTTACACTTATAATTCCCTGTTTATTTTGATTGCCTAAATACTCATACCAATTTAATAGGTTTATATAAGGATCTTCAATGATCGCTTTTCTAAATTCTGCAATAAATTCATCAGCCGTTTCCCCTTCTTTTCCTGACTTGATCACTGGAAATGAAAAATGAAGATCCGGATGACTTAATTGTTGGATCTTACGACAAGAAGGACAAACTCCACACGCGTCTTGCTTTCCTTTATTTTCGCAATATATATATTGAATATAGGCTAGCGCTAATGCTAAATTTCCACTTCCTTCACTCCCTAAAAATAATTGCGCATGACTAATTCTACCATCGATTATCGATTGAATTAAACTTGCTTTCAACTCTTTATGTCCGATTACCTCTTTAAAAAGCATATAACTTGACTACTTAATGATGATTGCCCATGTTAGATCAATATCCCAATTTGACCGAACATTTGTTTTTGTAGGATAATAGATGACGGGTTCCGGTTGTGTTTTATTTGAATAGTTTCCTGTATCCCATTTCCCATTATTATTCAGGTCCTGAATTAATCTAAATGAATATTCTGCCGGTCGTAAATAATCATAACTAACAAGTTGACTATTCAATATGATCTGTTCATCCAATACTTCTCCGCTTTCATTTAATAACTGAATAATAAAAGGAGCTAAGGTTTCTCCTAAATCGACATTCACATTGATCCTTCCATAAAAACTCGCCTCCTGAGCGCCAAATCGTAACTCAAATAAGTCATTTGTTTGATCATAAAAATCTGTAAAACTACCTAGACCAACATTTAAAAGATATTTACTCTTTTCTTTCCATTGATTTGAAATGATCAGTGTGCGTTTTAATGAATCAGAAAAAAAAGGCTTAATCTCTACCTTTATAGAATCCTCATATAAAGAAATAAAATCAGGATTCCATGAAGTTATAGGGTTATCAAATTGCAATACAAGAGACTTGTTTAAATCCATTTGACCTTTCGTATTTGGGCTGATTCTAAAAGGAGGCATTTCATCAATATTAAAGACCGGAGTAATTTTTAATTCTGTAGTATCAGCAAAAGAACTGTCATCATTAAGGATCATTAAAAAGGTTCCGTCATAATCAGGAAACCAAATTTCTAAAGTATCCTTACTTTTTGATAAAAACTGCTTGTACTCATCCCTTTCGAATGGGGCATCTTTTAAAGTAACTTTCAGATCTTTTAATCCCTTATTAAAGGTATAATTGATCCTGCCAAAGTCCTCAACATCTCGTTCGGTGATATATTGTTTATTACTTACTTCATTAAAAAGCCTGAAATCAACATCGACTAAATTACTATCAAGTATTATAAATTCGTCAATAAATGCAACGCTTTCATTTGCCAGATCGAACTTATAATTTTGGTTCATATCCAATAAAGCAAAGAGTTTATATACCCCTTCTTTCAAATTATTTATACTATACCTTCCTTCTATATCACTAATTCCAAAATAACTAGGGATTGAAGTTAATGGCATTGAATCTTCAAGATTTCGGTACATCAGAACCAAAACCTTTTCCACAGATTTATCAGTAAAAGCATCAGTGATCTTACCTGAAATAGAAAGAGAATCGATATAAGATCCTGTTGAAAAAACATAGGTAAAATTAGCCAGGACATTACCTTCATTATGATCTTTTATCGCACTTCCAAAGTTAAAAGTGTAGGTGGTATTTTCCTGCAATTCTGTATTATCAAAATGAACCGTAATTTTTCTTTTGTTCCATTTAACCGTCGGTTTTTTTTCAAAAGGTGGCGATATTATTAATTGTCCGTTAATATTATCCAGGTCAACAATTTCATCAAACTCCAGCTGAAAGCCATTATTATCAAAATAAATGCTACTCATTTTCGGAGAACTTTTTAGTAGCTTTGGTGGAGTAACATCTTCTAGACCTCCTTTAGGCGGCGAGACTTGAGCACAAGACCAGCATGAAAAAATAAACAGAATAAAGAAGAATTTTTTCATTTTATTTTAGAAGTGCTAATAATCTGTTTAAGTAGATATGATCTATTTCATCAAATGTTTTCAATTCGCTATGATCCACATCCAGTATAGCAATAACTTCTCCATTATTATCGAAAACAGGTAAGACAATTTCTGATCTGGAATCGCTGCTACAAGCAATATGACCGGGAAATAGATCAACATCCTCAACTATAACCACTTCTTTTTTCTCCCATGCTGTTCCGCAAACTCCACGTCCTTTTTTAATTCTTGTGCAAGCAATTGGCCCTTGAAAAGTACCTAAAACGAGTTCATCATCAATAACATGATAAAAGCCTACCCATAAAAAATTGAATGTTTGCTTTAGTGCTGCACAAAAATTTGAATGATTCGCCAGAGAATTACTTTCTCCTAAAATCAAACTTTCCATTTGAGGAATAAGTTGCTCGTAACGCTCCTTTTTACTTGCATTTCTATCGATGATCAAATCTTTAGACATAGGACAAAGATAAGATAGATTGTAAGATGTCTTTAATGAAATTCAAATAGAAAAATTAAACAAAGCGATCATCTACTTCCATTACGTGCCCACATTTTTTGCAGGTTCGTAATT
>JAHECK010000078.1 GCA_024641785.1 Flavobacteriales bacterium
CCTTTGTTAGTGAGATATGAATCCTCCGGATTCCTATGGTAATGATCGTAATGGACAACAAAGAATCCAGCGGATTCCTACGGTAATGATCGTAATGGACGACAAAGAATCCAGCGGATTCGCACCTTTCTAGACAGATAGTTAATGTGGAAGTTCGACCCCGGCGGGGTCGCATATATTGTATACATTACCTTTGTTAGTGAGATATGAATCCTCCGGATTCCTATGGTAATGATCGTAATGGACAACAAAGAATCCAGCGGATTCCTACGGTAATGATCGTAATGGACGACAAAGAATCCAGCGGATTCACATCTTTCTAGACAGACGGTTAATGTGGAAGTGCGACCCCGGCGGGGTCGTATATATTGTTATATGATCCTTAATTAGTGAGTTATGAATCCTCCGGATTCGCAAACTGTATTCATGCTCCCCATTAATGATTTATGAATCCTTCGGATTCGCTATAGATATTTCATCTCGAAATCAATTTCAAATTCTTTCAAAAAAGCCACATATTCATCCAAAAAGCTGCTATTCCCACTATGATGCTCTTTTTGTCTTTCTATGTATCGGATCACATTGTTCAGATCTTTCTGGCTATAAGAAAAAGCACCAAATCCTTCCTGCCAATAAAATCGCGACCTGCAAAATTGATTATCATTTATAAAACTATTAGTCGACTTTTTGATCTCTCTCACAAGGTCTGAAATATTGCAGGATACCTTCATTCCGATCAATATATGAATATGGTCCGGCATCCCATTAATTGCTAAGAGTTTCTGTCCTTTATTTTTGATAATACCTGTAATAAATTTATATAGTTTTTCTTCCCAACTTACATGGATCAAATTTTCTCGCTTCCTCACTGCGAAGACTATTTGAATATAGATTTGTGAAAATGTATCGCCCATTTCTGCCATTTTTTGATTTGTTATATCTTTAAAATTATATTTTTCAAAGACGTGATAAAAAGGTTAAAAGACCTATTTTATAAGGATTTGATATTGCATTTATGGTAATCAGAATTTGGGAATGCAAACTTTTCTATAATTTAATCGTCATTAATTATACAATGTCAATAAGAAGAATTTTATATAAATTATATTTACACTTGATCTTGCTTTTTACATAATGAAATACCTTTTTGCTTTTCTGATTGTATTGAATTTATTGCCCTTGCATATCCTAGCTCAGGAATCAAAAGCGCTTGATTTTATCGAAAATAAAGGACAATGGGATGACAATGTGAAGTTTATGTCTCAAATGCAAGGAGGGAAGGTATGGATTAGCGAAAATAATTTCACCTTTGATTTTGTATCATCAGAAGATCTCGATCGGATTCATGAAAGATGGCATAACAGAACAATAGATGATGATCTTTCAGATCTTTTTATTCGCCATCATGTATATAAAGTCAATTTTATTGCGGCAAACAGTCAGCTTGAATTTGAATCAGAGGATCTATCTTCCAGCTACAATAACTATTTTTTAGGAAATGACCCTAGCAAATGGGCAGGAAATGTTCCATTGGCGAAGAAAGTTATTGCAAAGTCACTATATGATGGTATTGATCTAATTACTTATAGTAATGATAGTCACTTTAAATATGATTTTATTGTTCATCCCGGTGCAGATCCTGATCAGATCGAACTTTCTTATGAAGGCGCTGATATTCAATTAATTTTCAAAGAATTAATGATCGATCTTTCGATCGGGAAAGTATATGAACATGCTCCCATCGCTTATCAAATGATCAAAGGAAAGCGGAAAAATATACTTTGTGAATATGAATTGAATGATAATACACTACGATTCAAATTTCCAAAAGGGTATAATAGATCTTATGAACTCATCATCGATCCAGAACTCATTTTCTCTACCTATACAGGGTCAACAGCTGATAACTGGGGCTTCACCGCAACCTACGATGATGATGGAAACTTATACGGAGGAGGGATTGTTTTCAATTGGGGATATCCAACTACTACAGGAGCTTTTGAAGTGCAATTTAGTGGAGGAACAAGAGACATTGGAATCACAAAATATAGTCCAAACGGAAGTAGTTTAGTTTATTCAACTTATCTGGGAGGTTCAAGCTCAGAGGATCCACATAGTTTAATGGTAGATAGCAACGGCGATTTAATTGTTTATGGCTCCACTGATTCGGATGATTTTCCAACCACTGCCGGTGCCTATGATGAATCTTACAATGGTGGGACGTCTGATATTTTCGTTGCTAAATTTAATGCTAGTGGAAGTGATCTACTTGCCTCTACTTACCTGGGAGGAAATGACAATGATGGAAAAAACAATTCTATTACCTTGCATCATAACTATGGTGATGATGCTCGTGGAGAAGTTTACATCGACGAAAATGATAATATTTATATTGCTTCAACTACTAAATCTTCCGATTTCCCAACCACTGATGATAGTGAAGAGCAGGTTCATCAAGGCGGACAAGATGCTTGTGTAATCGTATTTCCACCTAATTTAGATAATTTAATTTTCAGCACTTTTTTAGGTGGAAGCAGTGATGATGCCGCCTATTCGATCAAGGAAAAAGAAAATTTTATAGTCGTTGCCGGTGGAACTGCATCTACGAACTTTCCCACAACTGCCGATTCATTTCATCCGCAATACCTTGGAGGATCGACTGACGGATTTGTATTGACGTTGGATAGTGTTGGAAGTATTTATCATTCAAGTTTTATTGGTACAAGCGCCTATGACCAGGTTTATTTTGTTGAAATAGATCCTGATTTTCATATTTTCTTAACCGGTCAGACGGAAGGGGCTTATCCCGTAAGCGATGATGTTTTTTCCAATGCGAATGGTTCTCAATTTGTTCAGGAGATGAATAGCGAATTGAGTTTAAGTATTTTGTCGACTGTATTTGGAACAGGAGGAACGGGAATTGATATTTCACTTACTGCTTTTTTAATTGACCAATGTGATCATATCTATATTTCAGGTTGGGGCGGGATCCAAGGAACCGGAAGTACAACCGGATTACCTGTAACTCCGGATGCTTATCAATCTACCACCGACGGAAATGATTTTTATTTTATTGTATTTGATAAGGACTTTGAAGGGCTTTTGTATGCAACCTATTTTGGAGGAACCGGCCCGGTAGGTGAGCATGTTGATGGAGGAACAAGTCGATTTGATAAAAATGGCATCATTTATCAGGCTGTATGTGCGGGCTGTGGAGCTTCTGATGCATTTCCAACTACTCCCGGTGCCTGGTCTCAAACTAATGGAAGTACCAATTGTAACCTTGGAACACTAAAAATGGAATTTGATTTTCAAGGGATCAGTGCTGAAGCATTGGTTAATGATACTACATTTTGTTCTGACCCTCCTTTTTTAGTTGATTTTTATGGCTCAGGAGAATCCATTCCCTACCATTATTGGGCATTTGGCGATGGGCAGTTTTCTAATCAAGCTAATCCTCAGCATCCATATGCATCTGCAGGAATTTATGATATTGAATATATTGTTATTGATTCCAGCACTTGTAACATAAGTGATACCGCATACGCTTCGGTTGAAGTCATTCAAAAAGAAGTCTTTTCGATGAGTTGGGATGCAACCCCTCCTTCAATTTGTGATGATACACTTTTCGTAAATATGTCATTTACCGGTAGTGGAGCTGATAGTTTAATTTGGGATATGGGAGACGGAACTATTTATTATGATAGCGTAATCACTCATACCTACTATGTTCCGGGTACTTATGAGGCCACATTAACTGCTTATGATTTTGATTGTGATGAGATTGGAACGGAATCACAGACTTATATTTTAAGTGAAAACGTAATTTCAGGGCAATTAGAAGTCCCTAATATTTTTTCTCCAAATCATGATGGATTAAATGATAAGTTCCGACTGTTTTACATCGATAAACCCTTAGCAAATCCCCTTATCGTTATGGAGTATTATCATGTGACGATCTATAATCGCTGGGGCAGATTAGTATTTGAAAGTGGAGATTCACCTTTGGATTGGGAATGGGATGGAAGCATCGATGGAACAAATGCTGATGAAGGGGTTTATTTTTACATTCTTTTATATAATAGTCCTTGTGAAGATGAAGGCACCATTAGAAAAACAGGTTTTGTTACGCTTGTAAGATAATCATAAATTAGATCTCAAATCTTTATATAGTCCTTCAATGAAATATCTTTTCCTTTTAATTCTACTCATTGTATCTGCTCAATTATTTTCTCAAAACAATATAGAATTTGTAGAAAATAAGGGTCAATGGATCGATAAAGCACTTTTTAAAGCTGAAATTGAAGGTGGAGCCTTATGGATCGAGGCTAATACATTTACCTATGATTTCGTTTCACAAGAGGATATGGATGATGTTAATCGAGGCTGGCATGGAGATAATAGAGAAGAGTTTATTAAAACAGCTACTATTCGGCATCACGTATATAAGGTAGCTTTTATTGGAGCTAATGAGGATGTAGTCTATACAAGTAAAGAGACATTATCTAAGTATAACAATTATTTTATTGGAAATGACCCTACTAAATGGGCAGGGAAAGTACCGATCAGTAAGGCAGTTTATGCTAATTCACTCTATACAGGTATTGATATTGAAAGTTATAGCAAGGGAGGACATTTAAAATACGATCTAATTGTGAAGCCGGGTGCGGATCCTTCACAAATAAAAATGCGCTATGAGGGAGCTGCAATTAAAATGGCGAATGATGATCTAGTGGTTGATCTCTCTATCGGAAAAGTAATTGAACAGGCGCCTATTGCATATCAGATCATCGATCAGGAACGAGTTGCTGTTTTATGTAATTATAGATTAGAAGGAGATATCCTTCAATTCGATTTTCCAAAAGGTTTTAATGAAGATTATCCTTTAATAATTGATCCGGAATTGATCTTTTCCACATACAGCGGCTCTTTAGCGGGTAATTTTGGTTTTACTGCAACTTATGATGATCAAGGGCATCTTTATGGTGGTGGAATTGTATTTTCTTCTGGCTATCCAACTACTACAGGAGCTTTTCAAACTGATTTTGCTGCAAGTATTGACGCTGGTATTTCAAAATACACGGAAGATGGTACAGAACAAGTATTTGCCACTTATTTAGGGGGAAGTAATGAAGATAATCCGCATAGTTTAATGGTAGATAGTGATAATAATTTAGTGGTTTTTGGATCAACAAATTCAGCTAGTTTCCCTACCACTACTGGTGCATATGATGAAGAGCATAATGGGGATTATGATATTTATATTAGTAAATTCAATGAAGATGGCAGCGATCTCCTTGCATCTACCTTTGTTGGAGGTAGTGATGCAGACGGAAGAAACAACAGTCTGGTATTAAGTCATAATTATGGTGATGGTGCAAGAGGTGAAGTATTTGTTGCCGCAAATGATCAGATCTTTATCGCTTCTTGCTCTAATTCTGATGATTTACCTACCACAAACTCAAGTGTGCAACAAGGGGCGCTTGATGGATGCGCATTCTTATTTACTCCAGAACTTGACAGTATGATTTTTGGAACTTTTATCGGAGGAAGTGAAGATGATGCAGCCTATTCAATAAAAGCGGAAGAGGGTATAATTGTTTTAGCCGGAGGGACTGTTTCGGAGGGCTTCCCTATATCCTCGGATGCCTATAATTCCACATATAATGGAGGAACATGCGATGGATTTGTACTTACATTAGATCTAAATGGAAATATCATAAGATCGACTTATACAGGTACTGATTCATATGATCAGGTTTATTTTGTCGATTTTGGAACGGATAATAGCATTTTTGTTGCCGGTCAGACAACCGGGGCTTTCCCAGTTAGCAGTAATGTGTATTCGAACGATGGAGGAACTCAATTTTTACAGGAATTTAATATCGATTTAAGCGAGAGTTTAACATCTACTGTTTTTGGAACAGGTGGAGGAAGTACTGATATTTCATTAACTGCTTTTATGATAGATATATGCGGACATGCTTATGTTTCCGGTTTTGGTTCTACCAGTGGCTTACCTATAACTTCGGATGCTTTTCAATCCACTTCAGTAAGTAATGATTTCTATTTTATTGTTTTTGATACCGGTTTTGAAGACTTATTGTATGCGACTTTTTTTGGAGGAGCTCAGACTTCAGAACATGTAGATGGTGGAACCAGTCGTTTTGATGATAACGGGATCATTTATCAAGCGGTATGTGTTTGTGGAACTGACTTTCCAACAACAGAAAATGCTTATTCCACAGGGGGTAGCGGTGGTTGTAATCTGGGTTCGATAAAGATGGAGTTTAATTTATTGGGGTTAAACTTTCAAGATCAAATTGAAGACACTCTTTTTTGTGAAAACCCACCTTTTATCATTCCTTTCGAGGGAGCCGGTGAACTGATTGCAAATCATTATTGGAATTTCGGTGACGGAAGTACTTCTAATGAAACAGATCCAATTCATGAATACAGTGAAGCAGGTTTTTACGAAATTGAATATATCGTTATGGATTCGAATTCCTGTTTTATTAGCGACACGGCCTACTATGAAATAGAAATTGCTCAAAAAGAAGCATTCACATTTGATTATGAAACCACCAATCCTTCTCCTTGTAGCGATACATTAAAAGTTGATATGGCCTTTACAGGGACAAGCGCGGATGTTATAAGCTGGGATATGGGAGATGGAACCTTCTATTTTGCTGATACTATTTCGCATTATTACACCGAACCCGGAGAATATACTGTGCTTTTAAGCGCTACTGACACCTATTGTGATCATAGTGATGAATTTGAACAAGTCTTTACTCTTTATGATCAATCACTTGCGGGTGAATTATTGATACCAAATATTTTCTCACCTAACCGTGATTTTGTTAACGAGTATTTTAAATTATATAATACAAATGGTGATGATCCTTTAGAAGTCCTGAATTATTATCATGTTTTGATATATGATCGCTGGGGGAAAAGTGTATTTGAAAGTGGAGAAACCATTAAAGATTGGGTATGGGATGGCACTATCGATGGAAAAGATGCCGATGAAGGAGTCTATTTTTACATCATAAGCTATAATAACCTTTGCGAAAGCTCCGATCTTATTACTATTTCAGGCTATATTACCTTAGTACGTTAGGCTTTTATTAAGGCAGTCAATACTGCTAAGTTTATTATTAAACAACTTAAAATAAGTGTTTTGTAGGAGAGGAGTAGGCATAAATAAATACTTCGTTAATTTAATTCATTCACTTTTGTATTAAAATAAAAAGGACCCGTTTTCACGAGCCCTTTATTAAATATTAATTAAGAATATTCAGCCGCTAATCTTCCTTCCAATTCTCATTTCTTCCCGGCGTATAAGGCATCTTAGCCTCATCCATGGCAGCTTCTAATGCAGTTAGATCACTTTGTACTTTTTGAAGTTTTACAATTTCCACATTGTATTCTTCTAAAGCGATGTTGTAGTTCATCAATGACGTTTTTGTAGGTGCAGAAAATGATTCCATCGTACTGTAAGAAGCGATGTCAAGTCGTTCTGCTAGTCCAGGATAAGTCTCAAATTCATGTTTAGTACGAACTCCATCTCCATTAAATGCGACATTGATATCAAACATTGTAAGTTCTAATTCCTCTACTTTTTTCATCCATTTAAAGTCGGCATTTTGATATTCTTCAATTGCTCTTTTCATGTATTTTAAACGTTCGTTTGTTTCCTGGATCAATTTCTGAGATCCGGATATCGATCTGTTTAGAACATTAATGTCATCTTGGAAGGCAAGTAAAGCCTCAAGATCTGTAGATTGAAGTGTTCGGTTATCTAAGAGTTTAACCTCAAATTTAACAGGCTCTGTTACTTGTATGAAATCTCCATCATTAGCTAAGATCATTTCTACAGTGTAAAAGCCTGGCATAGCGAGTGGACCTAATCCTCCATCTGAATAGCGACCTATTACAGGCGGAGTAAGACTGGTTGGATTTGAAACCATCACTCGAAGATTCCATACTGCAGTTCCTGTTCCACCAGTTGCCGGTTTTTTGATCTTACTTAAAACTGTTCCGTCCATTCCTTTCACTACAAATAATAAAAATGCTTCATCTTGCATTTCCTCAATTTTCAACTGCTCAAAAGAAGGGTAGTAATTATCCTTTTCTTTTTTCTCTTTTTCCTGACGGATCGTTTTGGCTGTTTTTACGGTATCCGCATAATTGTATCGGAATGTTGCTCCAAATTCAGGATTAGGTGCAGTATAAAAAGAGGCTCCCTGGTCTGCTTTTCCTGTTAATCCGATAGGATTTGTTGGAATGTATTGCAATGCTGGTTTAACAGGAAAAATCGTTGAATTCGCTTTGTTAAAATCAGATTTAGCCATTTCGCGTAATGCAGAATAATCATCTAATACATAAAAACTTCTTCCGAAAGTTGCAAGAACAAGATCATTTTCTCTTTTCTGAATAGCAAGATCTCTAACACAAGTAGTAGGTAAGCCGGTTTTAAGTTGATGCCAGTTTTTACCACTGTTAAGCGTAACAAATACACCATATTCAGTTCCTGCGAATAATATATTTGGATTCACATGATCTTCGGCTATTGCATAAGCAGCACCCTCTTTTGGAAGATCTCCCTGAATATCAGTCCATGTTTTTCCTTTATCAGCACTTCGTTTGATATAAGGTTTAAAATCTCCTCTTTTATGGTTATTGAATACTGCGTAAACCACATTTTCATCATGTTGAGATGCAATAAGCATATTTACATAAGTCATATCCGGAATACCTGTAAATGAAGCATATTTGGTCCAGTTGGCACCGTCATTTTCAGTTACCTGAATCAGCCCATCATCGGTTCCTACATAAAGTAAACCTGCTTTTTTAGGCGATTCGTCAAAGGATACGATGTTACCGAAAATAGTAGTTGAACCATTTTTTGCAACAGCATCAATACTCCAGACTTTTCCCATTACCTTAAATGTATTTCTATCCAGTCCTCTGCTTAGATCTCCGCTAATCTCTGTCCAGCTATCCCCTCTATCGGTAGATTTAAAGACTTTCTGAGCACAGAAATACAATGTTTTATGGTCGTTAGGACTGATCAATAAAGGAGCATCCCAGTTCCATCTTAGTGCTTCCCCACCTTTTTTAGGATAAGGTTTAATACTTACTTTTTCTCCACTTTTATGATCATATCGTACGATCCATCCATATTGTGCTTGGGCATAAACGATATTTGGATCGGTATAATCGATCTGAGACTCAAAACCGTCTCCACCATTGGTTATATACCAATCAGAATTCATTATTCCTGCATTATTCACTGTTCTTGAGGGACCTCCTTGTGAGTTATTATCTTGCGTTCCTCCATAAATATTATAGAAAGGCTCCGCATAGTCGATCGCTACTTTATAAAACTGAGTAATAGGCAGATTGGCTTTGTACTGCCAGGTAGTCGACATATCCCATGTTTCGTAAAGACCACCATCACATGTTACTCTCCAATGGGCATTATTTCCCGGATCGATCCAGATATCATGGTTATCTACGTGCTTATTATTTTCCGGATTACTGATAAAGGTTTTACCCCCATCCTCGGTGTGATGTAACCAGGTATCCAATGCAAAGACTTTATCAGGATCAATAGGATCGCAAACGATCTCCTGGTAATAATTTCCACTTGTACTATAAGAACTCATTTTATTCCATGAAGCGGCACCGTCTGTAGAGCGATAAAACCCGCCTTCTCCTTTAGCTGCTTCTACAATAGCATAAATATAATCAGGGTTAGCCGGTGAGATCGCTAAACCGATACGACCTTTATCTTCTTTAGTCAGACCGGTATTTACTTTGATCCAATTCTTTCCACCATCTACTGTTTTATAGAGACCTGATTCCGGTCCACCACCGATATGAGTAAAAACATGTCTTCGGCGTTGATGTGCAGATGCATAAAGCACTTCTGGATTTCTTGGGTCCATAACGATATCAGCAAATCCTGTGTTTTCACTTACAAAAAGAACTTTATCCCAGGTTTCACCCCCATCGATTGTTTTATAAATCCCTCTGTCTCCACCTTCATTCCATACAGGACCATAAGCTGCTACATAAACAATATTAGAATTTGATGGATGAATGATCATATTCCCAATATGCTGAGAGCTTTTTAAACCCATGTTTTTCCATGTTTTTCCGGCATCAATTGATTTGTATACACCATCTCCATAAGAAACACTTCTCTGATTATTATTTTCTCCACTTCCAACCCATACAATATTTGTATTGTTAGGATCGATCTTTACACAACCGATAGAAAAAGAAGCTTGTGAATCGAAAATAGGCTCATAAGTCGTTCCGGCATTAACCGTTTTCCAAACTCCTCCGGCGGCAACGCCAAGATAATATTCATCGTGATTGTAAGGGTTTACTTCGATATCGGCGATACGACCTGCTTTCATTGCAGGACCAACACTTCGCAATGAAAAGCTATTGAACATTGCATCCGGAATATCTTTAGCAGGTTTATCTGCTTCTTTTCCTTTTTTCTGAGCAAAAAGCCCTGTAGACGCTGTAATTACAAGGGCGATTAAAAGTATTTTTTTATACATGTTTTGTTTTTTTTATTAAGATTTCGAAAATAGTGAAAAGATGGCAAAAGAAAACTGATTTATGTTGGTCGACGATATAACCTCCCGAATTTAGAAAATAGCTCTCCATAACTATCCCAATCTTCCAATCATATTCTATCTTTGCACTCTTAAATTATAAATAAACATGAAGCAACTCATCGAGTGCGTACCAAACATTTCAGAAGGACGCGATGCAATTAAAATAAAACTGGTTACTGACGAGGTAGAAAAAGTAGAAGGAGTAAAATTACTTGATGTTGATCCAGGTAAATCGACCAACAGAACCGTAATTACCTTTGTGGGAGAGCCGGATGCAGTAATTGAAGCTGCTTTTAGAGTGATCAAGAAAGCTTCAGAAGTGATTGATATGAGTCAGCATAGCGGTGCCCACCCTCGATTTGGTGCCACTGATGTTTGTCCTTTAGTACCCATTGCCAATATTTCGATGGAAGAAACAGCTAAGTATGCACATAAATTAGGGAAAAGAGTAGGAAGTGAATTAGGTATCCCGGTGTATTTTTATGAAAATGCTGCAAGAGAAGAAAAGAGAAGAAATCTGGCAAATAATCGTTCCGGCGAATATGAAGGACTTCCAAAAAAACTAAGCGATCCAAAATGGAGACCTGATGAAGGTCCTGCCGAATTCAACGCAACAGTAAAAAGAACAGGAGCAACGGCTATTTCAGCGCGTGACTTCCTGGTAGCTTATAATGTGAATTTAAATTCTACCTCTACACGACGAGCGAATGCGATCGCATTTGATATTCGGGAAGCGGGAAGGATTCTGAGAGAAGGAGATCCTTTGACCGGAAAAGTGGTAAACGATGAAAATGGAGAGCCGATCCGAATTCCGGGAAGATTAAAAGCGGTGAAAGGAATCGGTTGGTATATCGAAGAATATGGAATCGCTCAATTATCTTATAACTTAACTAATATATCGATTACTCCGGTGCATATCGCTTTCGATGAAACAGTGAAAGTGGCGCAGGAGAGAGGAATAAGAGTAACAGGTTCAGAATTAGTGGGTTTAATTCCTCTGAAAGCATTATTGGATGCAGCTGATTATTTCTTGACAAAACAAGAGCGATCTTTAGGAATTGACGAAAAAGAAAAGATTAAAATTGCTGTAAAATCATTAGGTCTGGATGATTTAGCACCCTTTAATCCGGAAGAAAAGATCATAGAATATTTGATAAAAGACAAATCAGCTAAAAAACTGGTTGATATGACACTTACCGGCTTTGCAAATGAAACGGCGTCGGAATCAATGGCTCCAGGTGGAGGGTCAATTTCAGCCTATGTGGGGACTCTAGGGGTTTCACTTGGTGGAATGGTTGCTAATTTATCTGCGCACAAACGAGGTTGGGACGAACGATGGGAAGAGTTTTCAAATTATGCAGTAGAAGCACAAAGCTTAAAAGACCGCTTACTTTATCTTGTAGATGAAGATACCGTCTCTTTTAATAAGATCATGGATGCTTTTGGATTACCGAAAGAAAGTGAAGAAGAGTTAAAGGCCCGTAAAGAGGCAATACAGGAGGCTACAAAATATGCAACTGAAATTCCTTTGCAGGTAATGGAAGTTTGTTTTGAAGCATTAAAGTTGTGTCAGAAAATGGCTGAAATTGGGAACCCTAATTCTATTACAGATGCAGGAGTAGGTGCTTTATGCGCCCGAACAGCTATTTTAGGAGCTTTTATGAATGTAAGAATCAATGCTTCAGGATTGACCAATAAAGAATATGCAGCAGAAATGGTAGCGGAAGGTCAGAAGTTGCATGATAAAGCAATTCAAAAAGAAGCTGAAGTGATGCATTTTGTAAATTCGAAAATTTAAATTTTGATAAATTACCACTAAGCTTCAAAGACACCAAGATCTTTGTACTACATTGTGGCTTCGAGAATCTGTGGCAAAAGAAACTTTAAATAATGTCAGACCAAAAATTCATCATTCCTCATAATTTCGCTATAAGCAAAAAGGA
Source organism: Flavobacteriales bacterium (assembly GCA_024641785.1). Classification (GTDB taxonomy): domain Bacteria; phylum Bacteroidota; class Bacteroidia; order Flavobacteriales_D; family JAHECK01; genus JAHECK01. The sequence continues at coordinate 12,587 of JAHECK010000078.1, forward strand.
TCGGGAAGAACTTAATACGCATAAGGGTATTCTGATCTGGTTTACCGGTATTTCAGGATCCGGAAAATCCACCCTTGCAGGAATGTTAGAATATGTTTTGCATCGAAAAGGAATTCATACCTATATTTTGGATGGCGATAATGTGCGTTCCGGTTTAAATAAAGATCTTGATTTCTCTGATGAAGGGCGAGTAGAGAATATCCGACGAATTGCTGAAGTAGCAAATCTATTGGTGGATGCCGGTTTGGTGGTAATGGCTTCATTTATATCTCCTTTCAGATCGGAAAGAGCCTTAGCAAGAGATCTTGTAGGAAAAGAGAATTTCGTTGAAATATTTGTCGACTGTAATTTAGAAACTGCCGAGGGTCGGGATGTAAAAGGACTTTATAAAAAAGCTCGGGCAGGGATCATTCCAAACTTCACCGGAATTTCCTCGCCCTATGAAAGACCGGAAAATGCGGATGTGATGGTGAATAGTTCTACAGAAACCAAAGAGGAGTCACTTACTAAGATCATGGCTTTGATCGATTCGCGATTGAAATAGTCTAATATCACTTCCTATTCCTGATCAAAATCATTTAAAATAATCAGAGTAAACACCTCTATACTAAACGCGATTCCTTATTTTCGCAGTCCAAAATAAAAGCTTACATGTACAACTACACACTCAAGCACATTAAGGAGTTAGAAGCGGAATCTATATTTATTCTAAGAGAAGTTTTTGCTCAATTTGATAAACCTGTCATTTTGTTTTCCGGAGGGAAAGATAGTCTGGTCGTAGCTCATTTAGCACGAAAAGCCTTTTATCCGGCTCGGATCCCTTTTACCTTTTTGCATATCGATACCGGACATAATTTCCCTGAAACGATGGCATTTAGAGATGGTTTGGTTGAGAAATTTGGAGTTAAATTATTGGTAGGATCCGTTCAGAAGTCGATCAATGATGGAAGAGTAAAAGAAGAATCCGGTATCAATGCCAGTCGTAATGTATTGCAGACTACTACCTTACTAGATACATTAGAGTCAGAAGGAATTGATTGTGCGATTGGTGGAGCGAGAAGGGATGAAGAAAAAGCGAGAGCAAAAGAGCGTTTCTTTTCACATCGCGATGACTTTGGACAATGGGATCCAAAAAACCAACGACCTGAACTTTGGAACTTATTCAATGCGCGGAAGAATTTCGGAGAGCATTTTAGGGTATTTCCTATTTCAAACTGGACAGAAATGGACGTTTGGCAATATATTTTAGCTGAGAATATTGAGATACCATCTTTATATAAAGCACATGATCGTGAAGTGATCTGGAGAAATGGAAGTTGGTTACCGATGTCGGAATTTATCAATTTACGTCCCGGTGAAAAAGTGGAGAAAAAGACGATTCGATTCAGAACTTTAGGGGATATAACCATTACCGGAGGAATAGAATCTAAAGCGGTGGAACTGGCAGAAATAGTAGCAGAAGTCGCGGCAGAAAGACAAACAGAAAGAGGAAATAGGGCAGATGATAAGCGAAGTGAAACTTCGATGGAGGATAGGAAGAAAGAAGGGTATTTTTGAGAAGTTGGAAGTTGGAAGCACGAAGTAGGAAGTAAAAAAGGACGGTAGACTGGAGACCGGAGACCGAAGACGGGGGATGGAAGTTGGAAGTTAGAACTATCCTGTCTCCCTGAGTGCTGAGCTTGACGAAGTATCGAAGGGTTTTAGGAGTAAAAGTAGAATGTAGAAAGGTTGAATGTAGAAGGGTAAAAAGTATAAAGTAGAAATAAATATGACTACCGAAAACACAATGGATAACATGGAACTATTACGCTTCACCACAGCTGGAAGCGTAGATGATGGAAAAAGCACCTTGATCGGTCGATTACTATATGATTCAAAATCCATTTTTGAAGACCAAATGGAATCGATTAGACAAACGTCTACTCGAAAAGGATTGGACCATGTAGAATTGGCCTTGTTGACTGATGGATTAAGAGATGAGCGAGAGCAGGGAATCACCATCGATGTAGCCTATCGTTATTTTGCTACACCAAGACGAAAATTCATAATCGCAGATACTCCGGGACATATTCAGTATACCCGAAACATGATCACAGGCGCTTCTACAGCGAATGTGGCCATTATATTGATCGATGCACGACACGGTGTGATCGAGCAGACCTCAAGGCATTCATTTATTGCCTCCTTGTTAAAGATCCCGCATATTATCGTGTGTATCAATAAAATGGATTTGGTTGATTATGATAAAGCGACCTATGATAAGATCGTCGATCAATACTCCACATTTGCTTCAAAACTGGAAGTAAAGGATGTTCGTTTTATTCCGATCTCAGCATTGAATGGAGATAATGTAGTGAATCGTTCAACAAAAATGGACTGGTACGAAGGAGCAACCTTGCTTCATACCTTGGAGACCATGCATATCGGTTCGGATCAGAACCATATCGATTGTCGTTTTCCTGTACAGACCGTTATTCGTCCGCATAATGACGAACACCACGATTTTAGAGGTTATGCCGGTAGAATTGCCGGAGGAGTTTATAAACCGGGAGATGATATTTTAGTATTGCCATCAGGCTATACTTCTAAAATAGATAAGATCTACGATTTCGATCAGGAAGTAGATGAAGCCTTTTCACCGATGTCGGTAACCATTACTTTAAAAGACGATCTGGATATTTCGAGAGGAGATATGTTGGTACGCCCGAATAATCAACCGAAGATCGGACAGGATATTGAGGTAATGCTTTGTTGGATGCATGAGCAAGGTCCACGTCAGAGAGGAAAATACATC
>JAHECK010000079.1 GCA_024641785.1 Flavobacteriales bacterium
TCTAAAAAGAGATAGCGCTGGAGCTTTTTTACAAGTAGGGAATGTTTCTTCTTTACCTATTGTTTTAGATGCGCTGCAGATAGGAGAGACTAAGCAAAATATTTCTTCAAAAATAATAGCTCCTAAACTGAGCAATGGCTTTGTGACATATAAAGAGCTAGCTATTTCGATTTCAGATTCGTTACTTCCTTCAAAAGTCTATTTTCATATTCTAGGAGAGGAACAAGTGAGAGAAGTGGAGGTTTTTGCTTATGAACATCCGGAGACGGATTCTCTTCTTCCCGGCGGAGTGGACTTTAAGAACTACATCGGAGTTTTATATTATCAAAAAGGAGACAGCTTAATTTTTAAGGGGGGCAAACACTACATAGCAGAAAGCATTGAATTCCCTGCGAATATGTGTTTAATTGCCCATGCTTCTTTACAACTCGACTTTCAAAACAATGCAAGCTTTATCATTAAGGGGAATCTTAAGTTTAAAGGTCGAGATGAAGCGCCTATTTTATTAATCCACCCATCCTTTGTCTTTCTTAATGGAAAGGAAACGAGTAGCTTTAAGGATGTTTCATTTAAAGAGATGGAAGCATCAGCTAATGTCACTTTTTCTTACCCTGCAGCACTTGTATTGGATCATTCGACCGTGGAACTTACAAATTGCATCTTCGAAAATGCCACACAAACGATCGTTTTCGCATCGAATTCAGAGTTGAACATCAATTCATCTACTTTTTATAAGGCCGGTAAAGCGATCAAAGCTGATTTCTCAACCTTGAATTTTGAAAATGTCAATTTTTCTCTAGTCGAGAGTGCCATTTCCTTGGATGCGTCTCAATTAAAAGGCAAGAACTTATTCTTTAATAGCATAACGAATAAGGCTATAAACATTGAAAAATGGTCGGGGCTGGAATTAGCAAATAGTGAATTTTCTAAGTGCAAGATAGCCCTTAGTGTAAAATCGGGTTCTAAGATGAATGGAAAGGGTGTTGTTTTTAGTGCTAATGAATTGGATCTGGAGCTTAAAAGTAAAGATGGTTATGGAATTTCGAAGGTGAGTTTGAACGCCGTTGAAAATGGAGATAAGCTGAGTGTTGAAAAGGATGAAGAGAGTGAATTGACGGTTGATTAATTGTTTACTTTTAACAATTGATATCCTCTAGTATGTCACCCTGAGCCTGTCGAAGGGAAGTTAATTGCCCTTCGACAAGCTCAGGGTGACATGCAGACTAAAAATGAACTAAAAAAAAGTTAACCACAAAGACAATGAGTAGGCTCAAAGAACACTAAGGAAAAGCATTTCTTTGAGCACTTTGAGCCTACTTTGGGCTCTCAGTGGTTAAAAAAAGTAAATTGAAAAATGAATAAAAAACTGGCACTGTTTAAAGTAAAACGTCTATTAGCCTTAACTCTTTTTATAGTATTCGTTCTCCAATTTCAACAGTCTTTCTCTCAAGTTTCATTAAATAACAGAGCCATAGACTCTTCCATAAATGTAAATGACTTCTCCTTCATCATCACCGGACACATCTATGGCGATGGGGTCAATCAGAGCGGCTATCCCGCATCGACCTTTCTTGGAAATATGGATTTTTTCGAAGATTCCCTCCAAGCTGCTTTTATCTGCTTTACCGGAGATGTCTTTAGAGATGTAAAATATGATTATCCCTTTTATAAACGATCTGCCTTCGATAAAATGGAGATTCCCTTATACAATGCCGTAGGAAATCATGATCTATCGGACGATTTTTATCAGGAAGAGGTAGGAGAGACCTACTTTTCATTTACTGTTGGGAAAAACGTTTTCATAATTCTGGATGCCGAAAGTGATGATTCCCAAATTGTAGGCGATCAATTCGATTTTTTTGAATCCACCTTGAATAATGCAAAGGAAATAGGAGCAGAGCATGTCTTTATTTTCTCGCACCGACCTATCTGGGCAGAGACCAATCCAGAATTTGAAGGTCTCTTTAGCGATAATACGCGTTCCACTTTTGGAGATAATTTTATCGAGGGTGTTTATCCTGAATTAGATAGCTATCAGCACGACTTTGATATCTTTTGGCTCTCCGGTTCTATGGGGAATGTGCCGGTATCGTTTTTCTATCATAAGGAAGAAGATAAGAATATCACCTACATACAAACTGCTATTCGGAATATTCCACGAGATGCTATTTTGGAAGTGAAAGTGAAAGATGATCAGCTTTCCTTTATTCCACATTCACTTACCGGTCAGCACTTGGAAGCACTGGAATATTACAATATGGACTTCTGGAAGGAGTATCAAGTTCCTGTAGTAAAGTTCAATTATCGACTTATTCCGCTTTATATCAAGCAAACCCTCACCAATCGTATGTTTTGGTACGGAATGGGAGCGATGGTGGTGGTGTTTTTTCTAGGTGGATTAGTTCTTAGGAGAGTTAAGAAAAGGGTCATGTAAATAATTGCACGATGCGCGATGCACGATGCACGGTGCACGTTGATTGATGCACGTTGATTGATGCGCGATGCACGTTGATTGATGCGCGATGCACGTTGATTGATGCTGGATGCAGGGTACTCGATGCACAGCAGGTCGGATGGTGTACTATTGCGAGTTGGACGTAGAGAAAATACGGTTTAATACCTATAAAAAACGCATTTATTAGAATTATCTTTCAAATCTTAAACATTTAAAAAATGGAGGATAATAAGTTTAAATTCGAAAGCCTTATCATTTGGAAAAAAGCAATGAATCTTGGTGAAGAAATTGATCAAATTTCTAGTTCTTTTCCTAAAAAAGAAATTTTTAATTTAAACTCCCAAATTCGAAGAGCATGTGATTCCATCGCTTTGAATATTGCAGAAGGGAGTATTTTACAATCAAAACCAGAGTTCAAAAAATTTTTAGGCTACTCTATTCGATCATTATCTGAAGTAATAACCTGTCTTCATAAAGCAAAACTTCGATCCTATATTAAATATGATGTATTTGAAAAGTTTTACGCAGACTCATATTACTTGATGAATATGATAATTTCTTTTCGCAATAAAATATGATGGATGGTGTGTGTCGCTCGATGGGTGAATCTACATCACGCAAAATCCTTTTTTCACACCGTGCATCGTGCATCACGCACCGTGCAAGAACCTTTTTTCACACCGTGCACCGTGCACCGTGCATCACGCATCGTGCAAATCCTTTTACATCGTGCACCGTGCCAGAACCTTTTTTTTACACCGTGCATCATGCATCGTGCAAGAACCTTTTTTTTATTTCCAACTTCCCACATCAAACAACTACAACACTCATGCTCGCCTCCCACACATCAATCCCCTCATAGATCATATCTAAAAACGCCTTTCCTTCCATCCCATAAAAACCCGCAAAATTCTCCTTCCTCTCCTGCAACACTCCATCCGGAAATACTCGATCCTTGATCTTTCTCACCTGGTTGATCTTCACTTCACTTTTTAGTTTTTGTGCCTTGAAAACCCGCTTCTCTAAATTCTCGAGCGATTTGTCCATACGGACTTTCTCACCTTCAAAAACCTGCTGCATAGTAGGATCAATACTTGAAGCAAATTTTTTCATGTCATCCATAATGCTGAGGATCTGATGACGTTCTTTTTCAAATGAAATGATCTCATCTTCCTGCTCGTTGACTAGTTTCGCAATCCATTCACTCTCATCCAAAAACAGATCTTTTACTTCTAAACCCAGTTCTGTCAACTTATCCAATTGCTTCTGATTGATAAAAACACAAGAATTTCTTAACTCCAAAATAGGCATCGGCAGATTAACCGCCCTAAATAAGGATTTGAGCTCTAACCAATATGCTGTCTCACCAGGTCCACCGATATAAGCCAGATTAGGAAGTATGGTCTCCTGATAAACCGGACGCAATAGTACGTTCGGCGAAAATTTTTCAGTTTCTTCCTCGAGCTCTGCAAGTACATCCTCTATATTCCTGATCCCTTTTCTTTTGTCAATACTCAATCCATTTACATCCGCTATAATTCGATTACGGCCATATTCATCTAAATAAAAAAGATTGATCTTTCGCGGCTTGACTTGTATCTTTCCAAACTCACTTAAAGGCTTAATACGTTCATTTACAGCATTAAATACCAGATTATTTTTTAATTCTTTTGCAATGGTCGATTTAAATTGTGCTTTAAGCACAGGTCTGTCACCCTCCACAATAACAAGTCCTCGTTTGCCAAATAGGGCATTGACTATATAGCGAGTAGCATCTCCATAATTATCATGATCCAAATAAGCTTCTTTAAAAAGCGTTTTTAATTCAGAATCATTAGTACTATCGCTTAAGACCTCATTTAATTCATTAAAGACCTTATCTAATCCCTTTGTATTAAATCTTCCAACAGAGCCCTCTTGATCAGAATCCCATGTTAATGTTTTTCGATAGAGATTGAAATGGTTTACTTCTTCAAAATCATGATCTTCAGCTCCCATCCAGTAGATAGGTACAATATTCGATTCCGATAAAGAAGCATTTAAAGTATCAGCCAACTTAATGGTCTGTAAAATTTTAATGATAAAATATAAGGGTCCGGTAAATAGACAAGGTTGATGGCCGGTAACGACAGTAAAGGTATTTTCTAGTCTTAGCTTTTCAATGTTGTTTTTTGTCTCCGAACTGAGTTTCATCTTCCCATATTGCTGCAGAATTTCATTAGTCAATACCTCCCGGTCCATGGCAAAATCAGACTTCTCTTTTATTTGCTTTTTATAGGATGCGATACTTGAATAATGATTGATAAATGGAATTAAGTCCGGGTCTTTGTCAGCGTATTTCTGCATTAAAGGTTTAAGGATTCCTAATTCAGAAATAGGGTAGGAGATGTTGTTCATAGCGCAAAGATAAATGAAAAAATGGACGGTTGAGGAAAGGTGAATGATGCTTTTTATTGAGATTTTGTATCACAAAGAACCCCAAAGCATGCTATGCTGTTTATTTTTCTTTGTGAAGCTCTACGAGCCGATTTATCGGCCTTCGCGTTCTTTGCGTTACTTTTTACATCTATCATATTTCCCATTACTAAAAAATACGTCTTTTTACGTGTTTATTTTTAACAAATTAAAAGTAACTTTACTCTAACCGCTACTAAGCTACTTACGATTAACACGCTAACCTATGAAAGTCAAAACTAAGTCCACCCGGCTGGATACATTTTTTAAGAATGTAGATCTGGCTCTTTTTAATAATTATTTAAAGTCAGAAAATGGAGTTACAGCAAAGTCATGCTATCCTTCTGACTATTCTTCAAATCCGCCAACCCATCGTCTGAGTGATGAATTAAGCCTTGTGATCTACTCTACAGGCCTTTGTAAATTGAATTTTAATGTTCAAAAAAACCGATCACTTTATAAATGGCACGTCCGGATCTTAGACGAATCAAAAAATGATCTACTTAACTTTGAATACGCACCGTTAATTGTCGAAAGTAAGCATCAAAATGTTGCGCGAAAATTTAAACTAGAACGGCGATTCCATCAAATAGATGAAAAACTAGTCGAGAAAGCGACTTATATTCAATTACTTAACGCAGAGTGAGATTTCTACTTTTCAGTTGACTATCATTTCGATATTCGCCGCAATCTTATCTATTTTATTTGTGTTTAGCGCAGACAGAATTCTTAGTGAATCATAGTGGCTCCAAGAATTAGTGGCAAGAAGAGAAGCCAATAATAAAAATGAATTCTATTATTTGGTCATTGCAAGAATAAGTAGCCCGTGAGAATTAGGGAAAAATCTCACTTGCGTTTCCAATATACCTTTCTCGATATTAACATACCCTTCCCAAAAACGCGTACAATATAAATTCCACTCGAAAGCACAGCTAAATCGATCTCAACTTCACTTTCATTAGTATTAAGCTCTCGCTTATAAATTATTTTTCCCTGAATTGAATAGAGTTCTACTCTGCCGGCCTCATTCAGCCCCCGGACATTCAAGGAATTCTGATTTTGAAAAACACTGATCTCATTTAAATAATTCACCGCGATACTTTTCGAAAAGGCTATTTGCCCATCCATATCTTCCTGCATCAATTGATAATATTGAAGCCCATAAATAGGAGCGGAGTCATTAAATGAATAAAAGGATCCTATTTCTGTATCTCCCTTGCTATCTACCCAGCCAATTTCCTCAAAAATATTTCCATCAGCAGAACGCCGGATCCAGAAGCCTTTATTAGCCTGTTCGCTTGGACTTTCCCAGTTTAATTTTACTTCCTTCTTCTCAATTTGAGCTTCGAAAAATCCCCAGACTAACGGGAGGGTCCCAATATTCATTTTGCAATTATTGACTATACTCTGTTCTGTAAACATCCCACCTTCACTCGAAAAGCTTATGTAAGCGCCATCTTCCTGTGGAATATCATTCGGAATATAGGAGTAGTTTAAAATACACGAAGGCGAGATCGCACTGAAATCGAGTTTGAAATGCTGTGGAACATAACCTGAATTAATAAATTCACCTAAGGGATTCCATTCTGAAGATTGACAAAATACTACGTAGAGTAAGGCCTCATTGCAAAAGGCATTTACATCCAGCGTATCCAGACAAATACTGTTATTACAGATCAACACATCGCTTTGAGCAGGTATACTGGGAATACTTAGCGCGTCTACAAAAAAGGTAGGGCAATTCGACAACGCATTTAGCTGATCGATCTTAGCAGTATTCTGCAGCATGACTTCATTTAACAAACTTGAATTTTGGTTTTCATAAAAGATATTGAAATCCGCATTCGTAGTTGGAATAGAGAATTCACCAGAATTGAGTATCAGAAATTCATTGGATCCTTCGAATACAGAGCAAGATTCATTGCAGGCATTGATCAAAGCCGCTTTAAGATAAGGGCATTGACCACAAGCGGGGCTTTGCAGAATCGCGTTTATGGAAGAAGCAGCGTAATTTTCTTCACAACTCAATCCATTATAAGGAAATACTTTGATCAGGTATTCGCTACCCGATTTCAATTGAGAAAGAATAAATTCATTTTCTGAACCATTGTAAACTACAAAGACACTGTCTTCTATCACTTCTCCCATAGCGAAATTGTTATTCGAGGAATAGGAATGATGATCCACCGGAAAACTTGCAATAGCACTTTTCTCAGTAGCCAGAACCAAATAATAGTCGGAAGAATTGCCTGTCCATGAGATGCTACTCTGATTACAATAGCTATCCGAAAAACTGATGATTCCGCTTAGATTCTCAGGGATTGGAGCCAGATTGCAGTCTCCGCAACTTATTTGGATATCATCGATCGCCAGGTTTCCATTCTGTTTTAAATAAGTAAATCTAAATTGAGAATATGCGGAGATGTTCTGAATACTATAAATGCTTCCACTTGTGGGCAATGAAGTATAATTGGTAATAGCTATCCAGCTACTTCCATTGTAGCCTTCTATCAATAGACTCGAAGCGCTGGTATTTCCCTGTGCTTTCATCCAGAATTTGAGGGCAAACGCATTCGAAACGGTGGGCGTGATCAATTGGTCCAGGTTATCATCCATTCTGGCTGATGGACTATGAGCACCATAGTTTGCAGGACTAATATAATAAGAATCTATCCCTATGAATGTGAAGTCTTCCGTGCTTTCTAAATTACCCAGACTATCAACTAAAAAGGATTCATGAATACAACTATTATTGGTGATCTTAATTCCGATTGCATCGATGGCCCATTCATCTCTGGAACCGCTTCCGGCATCATCTTCTAGAAGCCATTTTAAATAAAAAAACGAATTGTTTTCAATTGGAGATAAATCTAAAGCAAAAACAAAAGTGGAGTCTTCCCATTGGGGCTCTTGATCCGCCGTAATAGCACTGCTTTGTTCAGAGAAGGCAATAGGAGTATAGTTTATATTATCGAAAGAATAAGCACTTGAAATTTTTTGAGATCGATTTTGATCATTAAAGATCCATAGGATATAACTAAGTTCTAAACGTTCGATAGCAAAACCCGATTTATTCTCCACTTTGAGAACAAGTTCGCCCGGACTCAGATCTGAGGAAGTAGCTTGCAGACCTAAAGCATAATTATTTTCGGAGACTAAAAAGGAGTAGAGTCCTCCGATACTTTCTCCACCATTGCTCAGTCCCCGTGCAAAGTCCCCATTTAAATAAGGACTCGAAAATTGACTATCTCCATCACTGCATCCATTTATTAACCAGGCATCGCTATCTAGCTGACCAGTCAACGCTTCGGCTTGCAGACCTTCACCAACAAAAGCATCCTCATTTACTTCGGGAAATGAATCTTCAAAATCGATCTGATATTGAATTCCGCTTTCTAATAGAACGAGTTGTGCATTTAGCTCAAGTAATTGGAGAATAAAAATGAGTGTGATACAAAGTCTTGAATCCATTTCGATAAATTGAATCCAAAAGTTAGCTCCAATATCGAGTTGAAACCATTCGTTAAAAGGCTTAAAATTTTGTAGGTGTTTTGACTTAGAAGAAAAGGTTCGGATGTCAGATGTCGGGTGTCGGAAGTAAAATGAGAAATGAGAAAGTTGAAAAAAAAGAAGTTAAAATTCACTGTCTCCATGAGCCTGTCGAATGGTCTTAGAGTTAGGAGTGAAAAAAATAGACGGAAGACCGAAAAGGTCGGATGTCAGTTGTCAGGTGTCAAATGGATAATGATCTAAGCCCCTAGATAAACCTTTACTATTTTTAACCACAATGATACAAAGTAGGCTCTGAGTGCACTAAGATTTTACTTCGTGCATCGTGCATCGAGCTCTGTGATATAGCTTTTATTTTTTTTATTCCTAACTACTGAACTACTGAACTACTGAACTTCTGAACTACTGAACTTCCTACTTTTTACCACGGTCTTCGGTCCCCCGTCTTCCGTCCCCCGTCTTCCGTCCTTTTTTTCAAACACTTTTTCTAGCATAACAAAATACCTCTCCCCATTTCGTATATCCCATCGGTTTTCTATTTTTGCGCCATGCAAGAAATGATCTTAATTCTAGACTTCGGATCCCAATATACTCAGCTAATTGCCAGAAGAATCCGAGAGCTTAATGTTTATTGTGAAATCCACCCATGGAACAAAGCTCCGGAGATAAATACTAACATCAAAGGAGTGATCCTTTCCGGTAGTCCTTTTTCAGTTCTTGATAATGAATCACCTAAGCCCGATCTTGATATTTACCGAAACAAATTACCCTTATTAGGAGTGTGTTTTGGAGCACAATTCATGGCTCACACGATGGGTGGTTATGTATTGCCTTCTAAAATTCGTGAATATGGTCGCGCGCATTTAAGGATGATCGAACCGGATAACGAGCTGATCGTTGGAATGAGTGATGGAAAACAAGTGTGGATGTCTCATGGTGATACTATTGCAGAAATTCCCGAATCTTTCGAAGTGATATGCTCAACAGAAGATGTTGCCGTTGCAGGATTTAAAATTAAAAACGAATCTACTTACGGAATTCAATTTCATCCGGAAGTATATCATAGTGAAGAAGGAAAAATTCTTCTAGAAAATTTCATTGTAAATATTTGTCAGATCCCTCAAAACTGGACTCCCGATTCTTTTGTAGAGACCACAGTAGCTGAATTAAGAGCTAAAATTGGTGAAGAAAGTGTTATTCTGGGTTTATCCGGAGGAGTAGATTCATCGGTTGCAGCCATGTTATTGCAAAAAGCAATAGGAGATAATCTTCATTGTATTTTCGTAGATAATGGCTTATTGCGTAAAGATGAATTTGAAACAGTGTTAGATAGTTACAAGCATTTAGGTCTGAATGTAAAAGGAGTTGATGCGAAAAAAGAATTTTATACTGCCCTTGCAGGAATCAGTGATCCTGAATTAAAAAGAAAAGCAATCGGAAAAGCATTTATCGATGTTTTTGACCGTGAATCTCACAAAGTAGAAAATGCAAGCTGGCTTGCTCAGGGAACCATTTATCCGGATGTAATTGAGTCGGTATCGGTTTCCGGAGGTCCTTCGCAAACGATAAAATCTCATCATAATGTGGGTGGATTACCCGATTTTATGAAGTTGAAAGTGGTGGAACCTTTAAAGTTATTATTTAAAGACGAAGTGAGAAGGGTAGGGCGCAGTTTAGATCTGCCAGCTGACATTTTAAACCGCCATCCATTTCCTGGCCCGGGACTTGCTATCCGTATATTAGGAGATATTACACCGGAAAAAGTACATTTATTGCAAGAAGCAGATGCTATTTTTATTAATGCATTGAAAAAAAGTGGGTTATACGATGAGGTTTGGCAGGCAGGTGTTATGTTATTGCCCGTGCAAAGTGTAGGTGTTATGGGAGATGAACGAACTTATGAAAAAGCCGTAGTATTAAGAGCGGTAAGTAGTACAGATGGAATGACGGCAGATTGGAGTCATTTACCTTATGAATTTCTGGCTAAAGTGTCGAATGATATTATTAATAAAGTAAAAGGGATCAACCGAGTGGTGTTGGATATAAGTTCAAAACCACCTGCGACGATCGAATGGGAATAAGATGACTAAAAAAATCATTCTTTTATTTTTTATTGCCTTCATTTCTATGAATGGTTTCGCTCAGAAAACAGACGAGATCAGAAAAATAGGAAGAACAAAGTATTTTGTCTATCAGGTTCAGAAGGGGAGTACCTTATATGCGATTTCTAAAGTATATTCAGTGAGTATAGAAGAGATCATCCTTGCGAATCCGGGTGTGGAAAATGGATTGAATATCGGAGATGAGATTCTTATTCCGCTTAAAGAAGTAGATAAAAAAGAAGCAAAAGAAAATCCTCCATCAATAATGGACGGACAATTAATTCATACCGTTGTTAAAGGAGAAACACTTTATGGTATATCCGTAAAATATAAGGTTTCAGTCGAAGAATTAACAAAGAACAATCCTCAATTGGCAGCTGGTCTGCAGCCGGGAATGCAATTAGTGATCAATCAACAAACCATTTCTGATCTTCAGATCAGTCACATTGAACCCGCCTTACCCTCAAATTATATTATTCATGAAGTAAAAACGAAAGAGACCTTATATGGGATCTCTAAAATGTATAATGTAAGTATTGATGAACTTGTACAGATCAATCCTGAATTATCCAATGGATTAAAAGAAGGGATGGTCCTCAATATTCCTAAAACAGAGAGTGAATCAAATGAATTTAATCAGGATAGTTTAGTTACTATTTTGGTTAAACCGGTTAAGAAAAACATCTATAAAGTCGCTTTATTTTTACCCTTTTATTTAAATGAAGCGGATTCAGCAATTTTGAAAAGTCAGATCAATTATACTTCACCTTCATTTAACTCTTATTCTTTAGCTTCAGTCGAATTTTATAATGGCTTCTTATTAGCATTGGATTCATTGAAGAAACAAGGATTAAACATCGAATTATATGTTTATGATGTAAACGATAATTTGATCAATACTCGATCAGTACTTTTAAAGCCTGAGCTAAAAGAAATGGACCTTTTTATTGGACCTTTTCATTTTTCAAGCTTTCAATTGATCAGTGATTTCGCTAAAAAGCAGCAGATAAAAATTGTGAGTCCGATCAATCATCCTAATAAGATCTTGCTCAACAATAAATTTGTTTTTGAGTCAGAAGCTTCTGATTATACTCAGGTTCAAGAGACGGTTCTCTTTTTAAAAGACATGCCGGAGGAGGCAAACACCTTAATGCTTTCCAATTTCGACTATAAAAACAAGCCCCTTTGTGACGAATTTGAAAAACAAGCCAGAAGAGTAGGCCTATCCTACCAAACGGTGAGCGTCGAGTTTTCGGAAAAAGATTTCAATCTGATCGTTCCTAAGAATCTGGAAGTAAAATTAGATTCAAATAAAGTAAATCGAATAGTCGTTATTTCGAGTGATGAGGGCTATATCAGCCGCTTGTTCGACCGAATGAATAGCATTGATACCTCACTGATCGATATTGAGGTCTATGGTTTAAATTCATGGTTAAAGATCAATCAGATCAATACGCGTTATAAAGTAAAGTACAAAGTAACCTTGCCGGTAAGCCATTTCATCAATTATAAAGATAGAGTGCTAAACGATTTTATCGACGATTACCTCAAGTTAAATAATACTATTCCCTCAGCGAATGGCTTTGCTTTTTTAGGATTTGACATCGCTTATTATCATTTGAATGAATTACTTCATCACGGAACTAATTTCGAGCAATATTTCTCATTGAATATTGAAAACGAAGAATTGCAAAGTATTTTCCGATACGATCAAGTTCAGGACTCCTCGGGATATGAAAATAGAGGATTGTTTTTCGTGCGCTACGAAGGTTTTGAATTGATCCGAATTGGAGACAATAAAACAAGCACTGCTGAAAAATATATAATTAAAGTAGAAGAATTCCCGGTCGATTCTATGCCTTTGCCTAATTATATTGAACAGCGATAAAAGGCGATTTATTTTTCCTACTTTTTTCTAAATAATAGGAGAAAAATGTATTGTCTTCGAGGTCATAAACAAATTCTAAAACAATTGTCAAGTAGTTGTTTGCTCTCGCAACCAAGAGCTAAAGCCCTTTCTGTTGTTTTCACGAATTTGTTTATTCAACTTAACTTCTAAAAGTCAATTACAAAGTTAAAGGCTCTCTTTATGAATCTGGTCTTCGGTATCTCTTATTCCTATTACCTTCCTTTTTTCATTTACGCATTTATACATTCATGCATTTTTTGACTTCAGAGGCCCTCCTTCACCGCTTCCTTCATCAACAATGCCTTAGAAATAGGAACCACACCGGCTTCTTCACATACCAGTCCACCGGCAAGATTTGCCAAAGAAGCAAGCATGATCGGGGAGGTTTTTGAAGCCAGGCATAAAGCAGCCACGCTAATAACTGTATCACCGGCACCGGAAACATCAGCTATATTTCGAATATGAGCAGGGACAAATGAAAGCGCTCCTTCATTTTCGATCAAAACACCTTCTTCAGATAAGGTAACAAAAGTGTATTTATGATTGATCATTGAACGTAATTTTTGGATCCCTCTCATCCAAGTCCGTTTAGCTTCAGGAATAGTAAGCAATCCTAGGCCTTCAACAAATTCTTTCAAATTTGGTTTAAAAAGAGTAACCCCATTATATTCAAAGAAATGTTCTTTTTTAGGATCGACCGCGCTTGGAATATTTTTTTGATTGCATGCTTCAATCACTTCATGTATAATTCTGGGAGTAAGCACTCCTTTATTATAGTCTTCAAGAATCACCACATCGATCTTTTGTGTAGAAAGAATTAAATGTAATTTTTCGATCAGTCTGTCTTCATCTTCTTTACCTAAAGGTTTAACCGTTTCATTGTCGATCCGAACAACATGCTGATTATGACTAATCACTCTTGTTTTTTGACTCGTCATTCTATTAGCTGAGCGAACAATACCCATATCATTCATTTCTCTCTTTTTTAGAAGATCGAGATAAATACTTCCCATTTCATCGTCTCCAATAACACTTAGCATAATTGGTTTTGCTCCTAAAGACATAATATTCAAAGCCACATTGGCAGCTCCTCCCATTCGATGTTCTTGTTTTGTGATATTAACAATAGGAACAGGTGCTTCCGGAGAGACACGATTCGTACTTCCCCATAGATAGGAATCGATCATGACATCACCAACAATTAAAACCTGATGTTTTTGAAAGGATTTTATGATTTTTTCAACGGTCATTATATATTATTTCAAGAGAGTTAAAGCGTGTTTGATCCTTTTACATGATTCAATGATGATATCATTTGAAGTAGCATAAGACAATCGGATATGACTTTGTGTTCCAAATGCATCGCCAGGAACCAAAGCCACATGTCCTATTTCTAAAAGAAAATTACATAGGTCATTACTATCATTAATAGCATATTCATTATAGGATGTACCATAATAATAAGAAATGTCCGGATAGATATAGAAAGCAGCACCGGGTGTATTGGTTTTAATTCCCGGGATCTCATTTAATAAGGAAAGCATCAGATCCCTTCTCGATTTAAATACATCTACCATATCCGAAATACAGGAAGGATCTTCAGCGACGGCAGTCAAGGCAGCACGCTGTGCAATGCTGCTCGCTCCAGAGGTAAACTGCCCTTGAATTTTCGTACAGGCCTTTGCGATCCAATCCGGAGCACCCAGAAATCCAATTCGCCAACCGGTCATAGCATATGCTTTTGAAACTCCATTAACAGTGATCGTCCTATTAAATAGCTCAGGGTCGCTAGCCAGACTATGATGTTTTATACCATAATTAATATGCTCATATATTTCATCAGATAAGATGAATACATTTTCATGCTTTTTTAATACTTCTCCTAATTTCGATAACTCTTCCTTAGTATAGATAGATCCGGTTGGGTTACTGGGAGAATTAAGGATAAGCAGCTTTGTCTTTTTTGTGATCGCTTTTTCGAGTTGTGCCGGAGTCATTTTGAAATCATCCTCCAATTCGGTTTGAATGATTACAGCCTTTGCTTTCACCATATTCACCTGTTCGATATAACTTACCCAAAACGGAGCGATAAGGATCACTTCATCTCCTTCATCAACTAAACTAAGGATCACATTTGCTAAAGATTGTTTTGCTCCGGTAGAGACTACAATTTGTTCCGGAGTATATACAATATTATTATCGCGTTTAAATTTATGGCAAATAGCTTCTCTTAGATCAGCATAGCCATTAACGGGCATATAGTGAGTGAAATTATTTTCGATTCCTTTAAATGCAGCCTCCTTAATAAAATCGGGGGTATCAAAATCGGGTTCTCCCAGACTCAGATTAATAATATCAAGTCCTTTATTACTGAGTTCTCTGCTTCGGCGGGTCATAGCGAGCGTAGCGGATTCAGATAAGAGGGAAAGAAAATGAGAAGTAGGCTCCATATAATACATCGATATTTAGGGAGCTAAAATAAGTATATCCATGAAATCGACCACTTTTCTTCTTGTTTTCATCGTGGGATCAGTTTCCATCTTTCTATTATGTTCTTTTTTTGCTCTGAGTATTCTGACCTCCTGCATCTTCTGACTCCTGAACTTCTATTATAACTTCCCATTAGCATCTCACCTTCGCTTCGTTCTTCCTTCTTCCTACTTCCTACTTCCTTCTTCGTTCTAGATCTTATTAACAATGACACCTAAAAAACACCACTAAAACCCTGATAATTATAAGAATAAATGAATGTTAATAAAATGAATCATTTTTTTCTTTGTCAATTTATTTATTGAGTGTATCTTTGCGCTCCCAATTTAACGAAAGAGGGTGTTTTAAAAAGAGTTGATTTACCTGCGAGAAGAAGTTTAGGAAGAGAAGGGAAGAGCGGGTAGGAAAAATATTTTTAAATAAAAATTGACAT
>JAHECK010000003.1 GCA_024641785.1 Flavobacteriales bacterium
CATTAATTCGTGAGGCGATCGAAGGAACAATCTGCATATAATTAGCCTGAGTAAATGAAGTTGCGCTAAACTTCTCTTGTTCATTTTGAGCAATACTTATAGTGCCTAAAAAAAGAATTATTGATAATGATAAAAAAATGTTTTTCATATTTTGAACGATTCGATAGGGTTTATAAAAAAATAAGGCTGCTTGAACGCAGCCTTATTTCTATGCAATTATATTAATTTATTTAACAATGATTTTTTTAACTTTTCCAAATTTGTCGGATCCTAATCTTACCAGATATACACCCGGAGCAGCATAAGACATATCAAAATCGTAGAAATAATTTCCATTAACATTTTGAACTCTATTTGAAATCACTTTTTGTCCTGCAGTATTATGAACCGTAATAATAAGGGTCTCATCTGTGTTTAATGCAGTAAAGGTCACTTCAAATTGATTATTTGGAAGATAACTGATCATCATTTCATTTGGTTCAGAGATCCCTTCTCCTAGACCAATAGAAAGATCAATGTTGGCAGTATAATCCTCTGTTTCTCCATAAGAAGTCTCTTCACAGGCATCATCAGGAACGCCTGTGTTCCAATTTGTTTTAGCTCGCATTAAATGCTGTCCTAAAGGAGCTGATTCATCTACTGTAAAATCAGTTGTTCCGCTATATGTTCCGGTAGCTGATCCAGCACCTAAAACAAAATCATCCACGATCAATTCATTATTTTCAAAAACAAAATTATCGTTGAAATCGATCCAAACTTTAACAAATTGATCACCATAGCCCGTAGTCACGGTAAGTTCATTGGTGGAGCCAGGATAGAGGTCAGCGACCATATCGGTGTAATCAGCATATCCGTCAGGTGAGCAATCGGTCTCATTATCAATGGTGGTCAATTGAAATAATTGAAAACCATCGCCGAAACTACAATTAGTAAAAGGAGTACACATACTATTTTCCACGGTGGTCATACTAGTGTCGTTGGATAAATCAGTATCTCCGGAAAGAGAGGTATAAGCCATAAATTCATAGCTACCAAGAGCAGAAAGGTCTGCAGTAGTATTAAAGTTATAGGTCATTGATCCCGGGCCATCTAAAGGTCCTGCTACCACTTCTGTTACAGGTGTACCTCCGTCTATTACGTAGCTAACATCAAAGTCAGTTTGAGCAGCACCGCCATAATTTTCTATACTTATGCTAACCACTTCACTGCTGCTTAAGCCTGAAGCTGAAGCAGGACTTGTAATAGCTGTGATTCCGATATCATTTGGATTAAGATGTGTAAGCACCTTACTCAGTGTATCATTCATATTATCCTCATCACCGATCAAGGCGGTGTAGGCTGTAATTTCATAATTAGCTCCAACAGTCGACATGTCAACAGTTGTAGCAAAACTATGCATAACAGAAGTAGAAGGTGGAATGGTATCCATATAAATTTCACTATACACTGTACCACCGTCAACAGAAAAACTTACTGGCACTTCCCAAATAGAATCTACTCCAAAATTCCGAATTGAAACGGTGATCGTTTCGGTGGCACTTAAAGTTCCGTCATTTGGAGAGTTGATCAAATTGATTCCGGCATCGAGAAGAAAGTCAGGTGCCAGTTTAAATGCACCAACCACATTTTTTCTTGCATTGCTTTTAAAATATTCTCCAATATGCCAAAAGGTTTTGTCATCAGCAGGATCAATAGTCATTTGTGCATAATCTCCATATCGGGTTGATCCGTCATTTTGTAATCCTTCGCCAATGGTATCTTCAACCAGGGTCATTTGTCCTAAAGGATCGCTTTCATATCTACCGGTAAATCGAATACTCACTTTTTGAGTTGAACTTACCACAGAATAACCAAGTCCGATATTCCCTAAAGCATCCATAGCAATAGCTCCGCAAAAAGCACTATGCCCGGCAGGTTGTTCGTAAGTACCTTCCTGATAAATATACCAGTCTTCACCATCATTGTCTTGACGCAGTTCCATCCATCTGATTCCGGCGTGATCATCGTTATTATCCAAATCGACTACAAAATTAAGAACCGCTGAATTATGATCCGCAAAACGTCGATATTGAACTAAATTCATAATTGTTGCCTGAAGGGCGTCAATATCCGGACCGGAAGGTTGTGGTAAATTAGAGAAACTACCTCCATCGAATAAACCATCAAAAACTTCTGTATTAAGGATCTGAGGATCTGATATGGTCGAATTCGCCGGGGTTGCCCAGTTTACATCTATGGTCCATACTTTTAAATGATCAGTAGATACTCCACTCCATGAATCATCTTGCATATAAACGATAGGAGCACCACCTGCCGGAGGAAGTTCTGCTCCATTGCAATTAAATCCTAAAGGACTATAAAACCCACTTGTTGTGATATCAGTTAAAGGAAAACCAATGATCTGCACCGTTGCAGCTCCAGCAATCACCTCATCTCTTTCGATAGCAAAAACTACATCACTTGTTCCTGCAGATCCTGAAAATAAATTTGAAGTAAGATAATAACCATCAGACCAGACAGAATATTTTGGATAATCCGGCAGACCTGCCATAGGAAATTCATAGGTATACCAATCATCATTTACAGGGTCAGGGCCTTGACTTATTGCAATTAAAACACTACTAAAAGTGAGTTGGGTGATTAAAAATCGATCGGCAAATTTATCATATAATACAATGGGGTCACCAGTAGTCTCTCCCGGCCAAATGGTTGATAAAGAAGCAGCAGTAGTAAGCGCATTCCCTTCCTTATCCCATATTCTGAAAGAAGAATTCCAGGCATTTACTAAATGATTAGGACCCACAGCAGCTGTTGGGTCGGTGGGGGTCGAACTTCCACTAGCGGCATCCCATGAAACGATAGGTGTTTTTGAAGGATTCTTTGTCTTTAATTCTTCATCTATCAGCAAAGGGTCATTTCCAATTGGGAGCCCTTTTCCTGGAACGGCTTTGTTGCCATCCATTCTTTTTGGGTTATACTCTTTTTTAATATCAACTGCAGGAACAAAAGTTCCATTTGCAATTTGAGAGGCAATAGAAGGAACGACTATCATGGTATTTGAAACACTGACTGAGGTCGCTTTTGTTTTTTCTTTACTTTCTTGAGCCGTAGAAACAGTAGCAACAAAAAGTAGTAATGTAAACAACAGTAAATATTTTTTCATTTTAGTATTGTATTGGTTTATATTCAGTTTCTGATTTTAATAGTGTTAATATTAATAGGAGTTCCTAAAGGACAAGGGCCCTGGGGTCTTCTGGATCGCACAAAATCAAGCCAGATCTCTTTTCCATTTACTAAATATTCTTCAGGTAGATCTATAAATTGTAAAAGCTCACCATTCTCTTCTAATTGAATTAAAAATTTGCAACCTTCAGGTTTATTGGTGTAATCAAGCATGATGGCTTTGTGCATATTCTTGCTGCTATCCGCAACTTCAGTAGATTCTTTCACTTGATTATCCTTGCTGATTTCTGCGCGATTTTTACATGAAGAAAGCGAAGTAAAGACAAGTAAAATAAATAGTTGTGCTCCTAGAGCTGAATAAACGAAACGATCTTTCAAGTTGTAAAAATTAGATACTTCAATAATAGCCTAATATAAGAATAAAAAAAAAGATAAAATGAAATTAATATTGGATTCTAAAGATTTTCAATGACTTATGAAAACCCTTATTTCTTTGAGATCTCTTCTATTGCTTTTAGTGCTGTAATGAATCGTTCGTCTTTCTTTCCTTTAATAATTACAAAGGGCTTCTTTTCTATTTTAAGCTGTTCTAAATAAATTGAGAAAAGGGCTTCCCGATCATTCTGATTTTCTCGTAAAGGATCTTCCTTCCATTCTATATCCGGACTAAGCAATAAATAAAGGTCATATTGATGCTTCTTCCATGCGTGGTCAATTTCAATATCAACCACAGAAAATCTTACCATACTCCAAACCCAGATTACAAGTGGATCTGAGTCGCAAATTAAGAAGGGAGGTCTTAAAAGAGCATTCTTTTCTTCATTTATCAATTGACCTTTAAGAATTACTCTAAGATCTTCTTGATCATATTTTCCATTCGATATCTCAAGATATTCTCTTGCAAATTCAGGAACCCACAAGCTTTTTAAATGCTTTGCCAAGGCGATTGCAAGTGTCGTTTTTCCGCTGGATTCAGGTCCTGTTAATGCAATTTTATACATGATTTAGTCGATATGTTTTCCTCCAGTTATAAAATCCGTAGATAGCAATGATCGTATAAACTAAAAATAATAAAGCGAATAAATTCCCGCCACGATCAAAATATAAGTAGATCGAAATACCGTCGATGATGATCCAGTAAACCCAATTTTCAAGAATTCTTCTGGCAGTCATAAATGTTGCGAAAATAGCAAATACCGTAGTAAAGGAATCAAGGTAGGTGGAAGCTGCTTCTGTGTAGTTTTTAAGATAATAACCTAAAGTAAAAGTGAGGATCAATCCGCTAAGAATTAAAATAAAATGCCGACTAAAAGACCATACTTCAATGGCTTTTTCCTTATGATCCCCGCTGCCATATTTCCATGAATAAAATCCATAAACGGCCATTCCTATATAATATATCTGCAAATAAAATTCAGCATATAATTGAAAATAAAAATACAAGGCATACATGCTGAATAAGGGTGATAAGATCCCGAAAAACCAGCACCAAATGTTATTTTTTGATGCAAGGAAGGCATAAGCGACACTGGTAATTACTGCAATGATCTCAACAATACTTATTTCTTTTAAAGCTTCTATCAATGAATCCAGGATCATGCTATGGTCTAAGGTCGGCATTGACTAATTTGAATACGATCACCATCGCCGGATGATCTTCCATTGCACGTTTATTTTCAATGGTCATTATTTCCATTAGGCGATCATAAGACCCAAATAGCTGAGTACTCATCGTATTGCCAAGAACAAGAATGTCGGTATAGGATTTTAGCCTGCTTATATAGTTTAGAATAGGGGTTTTGAATTCTTCGTCTAAAGGGTACATACTGATGTCAATGGATGCTTTCATTAATTCATTTTTTAGTCTGTTTCAGTTTCGATGCTTTCTTCTTCATCAAAACAATTACATGCTTTTGAGAATTTTATTGTTGCCTCAGGGAAAAGTTCACGGATATTTTGCTGCTCTTTTTCATTCATCTGTATCATCCGCATATCTAATTCAACAATTTCCAGATCCTTATAAGAAGCTGGAATTTTCGAAACTTCGTTTCCAACCATTAATAGGGTATTAAGGTGAATTAAATTTGTAAGGCATTCAGGTAAAATAGCAATTTCATTGGTCGAAAAATCAATTACTCTCAATTGTTCGAGCTGACAAATAACTTTAGGAAAATCTTGAAAATGATTATTTGAGAAGCTGATAAAACGAAGCTGCTTACATGAAGCAAGGCTGGGAGGCAAGTTATCCAGTTTATTTTTATCCAAATAAAGGGTGTGTAAATTGACTAGCTTATCAAATCGATCATCTAATGCTTTTAATTTTTGTTTTTGAAGATCAAGGACTTTAATATTCAACGGAGAACGAAGTGCCTCTTCCAAGGAATAAGCGATGCTGTCTTTTATAATTTCTTCTTGGGAAAAAACAGGGAGGAATAAAATGGAAAGAAGTATAAAGACAAGATTTCTTCTACTTAGCATTTTTGCTGGTGAAATACTGATTGATCTTTGTTTTGTCTTCATGCAATTGGGCAATAAGTTCGTCGGTAGAAGCGAATTTCACTTCATCCCTCATCCTTTTTAAGAACTTTACAGTAATGACTTTATTGTAGATATCCTCATTAAAATCAAAGATATGCACTTCTAATGAAATACCGGCATCCGGATTATCAACGGTGGGTCTTCTTCCAATATTCATCATTCCCTGATACTCTTTTTCATTAAGGATCACATTTACAGCATAAACGCCATTTCCGGGTATTAATTTATGACTATTGCTTATATGTATATTAGCCGTCTTAAAACCTAGCTTTCTGCCAAGTTGATTCCCTTTCACAACTTCTCCACTAAGACAATAAGGGTAGCCTAAATAAAGATCAGCGGTTTGAATATCACCTTTTAATAATGCCTGTCTGATCTTTGTGGAAGAAATTTTAACTTCATCGATGTCCTGAGCCGGAATCTCTTCTATTTTAAAATTAAAAAGGGGAGTAAATTCTCTAAGTTGTTCGATGCTTCCTTCTCTATTTCTTCCAAATTGATGATCATATCCAATGATCAGTTTATGAATTCCTATTTTTCCGACAAGTATATCTCTTACATAATTATAAGCGGTGATACGGGAAAACTCAGGAGAAAATTTTTGAATAATAAGGTGATCAAGCCCAATGCTTTCGAGTAATTTAATTTTTTCGGGCTGAGTGGTAAGTAATTTAAGTTTTGTATCATCCGGAAAAAGAACCATTCTGGGATGTGGATAGAAAGTAAGTAGCACCGATTCGCCACCTTCTTCCTTCGCTTGTTGTATGATTTTTTTAAGAATTACACGATGTCCTAAATGAACTCCATCAAAGGTACCAGTAGTAACAAAAGCTTTTTTTATTGGTTCGAAATGATCAATATCCGTGTGTACTTTCAAAATGAATTAATCTAAATTATTTAAAATCAACATCTTATAATAAAAGATAAAAGCTATTAAAAAGATGAAAACGGTGTCAAAAGTAAAAAATAAAATATTCTCAATTTTGCCTTAAAATTAGGATAATAGTTTATACTTTTGCACTTCAAATTTTAGTGCATTTTAATCTTAAAAAATAGAACTGCAAATGTCGAATGTAGGAAAGATTTCTCAGGTAATTGGACCTGTTGTGGATGTAAGGTTTGAGACCGATGGGTCTTTACCTAATATTTTAGATTCTTTAACGATCACAAAAGCGGACGGTCAGGAAATTGTTCTTGAGTGTCAGCAGCATATTGGAGAAGATACAGTAAGAACCATTGCAATGGATTCAACTGATGGTTTATCAAGAGGTATGGACGTTGTAAATAACGGAGTGCCGATAACGATGCCAACAGGCGAACAGATCAAAGGACGATTATTTAATGTAATCGGAAAAGCGATCGACGGAATTGGTGATGTAGAAAGTGATTTAAGAATGTCAATTCACCGTGAACCACCAAGATTTGAGGATCTTACCACTTCTGAAGAAGTTTTATTTACAGGGATTAAAGTGATCGACCTTATTGAACCTTATGCTAAAGGGGGGAAAATTGGTCTTTTCGGTGGAGCCGGTGTAGGTAAAACCGTTTTGATCATGGAGTTGATCAACAATATTGCAAAAGGATATGCAGGACTTTCTGTATTTGCCGGTGTTGGAGAACGAACTCGTGAAGGAAACGATCTATTGCGAGAGATGATCGAATCAGGCGTAATAAAATACGGTAAAGAATTCGAAGAATCGATGAGTAAAGGAGGTTGGGATCTAACTAAGGTAGATAAAAAAGAACTTGAAAAATCTCAAGCGACTCTTGTTTTCGGTCAGATGAATGAGCCTCCAGGAGCACGTGCACGAGTTGCATTATCAGGATTGGCAATTGCTGAATATTTCCGTGATGGAGATGCAGACGATAATAGTGGAGGAAGAGATATTCTTTTCTTCATCGATAATATATTCCGATTTACACAAGCGGGTTCTGAGGTTTCTGCCCTTTTAGGAAGGATGCCATCAGCGGTTGGATACCAACCAACACTTGCTTCTGAGATGGGAGCAATGCAAGAACGAATTACATCCACAAAAAATGGTTCTATTACCTCCGTTCAAGCGGTATATGTTCCTGCGGATGATTTAACGGATCCTGCTCCGGCAACTACTTTTGCTCACTTGGATGCTACAACTGTATTATCCCGAAAAATTGCTGAGTTAGGTATCTATCCTGCGGTTGATCCATTGGATTCAACTTCACGAATCCTTTCTGCACAAGTTTTAGGTGATGTTCACTACAAATGTGCACAAGACGTAAAGGAGATATTACAACGATATAATGAGTTACAAGATATCATCGCCATCCTTGGGATGGATGAGTTGTCTGAAGACGATCGAATGGTAGTTCACCGTGCACGTCGGGTTCAACGTTTCTTATCTCAACCTTTCCATGTTGCTGAGCAATTTACCGGACTTCCAGGAGTATTGGTTTCAATTGAAGAGACAATCAAAGGATTTAATATGATCCTTAATGGTGAAGTGGATGAATATCCTGAAGCTGCATTTAACCTTGTTGGTACCATTGAAGATGCTATTGCAAAAGGAAAGAAAATGATGGCGGAAGCCAATGCTTAAAAAAAATAGAACATGGAAAATAATTTTTTTCTAGAGATTAGAACCCCGGATAAAGAGTTGTTTCATGGTGAAATAGATCAAGTGATTTTACCGGGAAAAGATGGTTCTTTTGGAATATTAAAAAACCATGCTCCTCTTATTGCCAGTCTTACTAAAGGACGTGTAAAAGTTGATGCGATCCGTGTAATTAATATGGCGATTAATCCTATTGAAGGGGATGTTGCTAAAAAGGAAAATCAGTATTTATTCGAAATTGATGGCGGAGTAGTTGAGGTTTTGAATAATCATGTTACAGTACTTGTAGGATAAACAAACAAGATATAATTGAAAAAGCTACTCCTAAGAGTAGCTTTTTTTTTGTCTTTTTTGTGGGAATCAGAACGAAGAGAATTTATTTGGAACGGAAGTGTTTCATTTTCCATTTTTTATCGAAATAATTGTCCTTTTTAAGGTCCTTTAGATAATAAAATCAAATGCTTCTAATTACTCAATTTTCAAGGAGTTTTTATTTGAATAATCGCTTTGTATAACAATAATGAAAAGTATTTATTCATCTAATGATTTTTATAATAAAACGTATCATTCTCCCTTGTACGAAATGTTTACTTTATGAGTATTTAGATATAATATTTCACCCTTACGATTATATTATAAATGATTGGAATAGGTCAAAAAACATCCTCAAAAACCTTATATATATAGATATAAATGATTGTTTTGGCGAACTTAACCCTACTTTTGTAGAAGTAATTTCTTAAAATATAAAATCATGTTTAAAGGAATTGTCAATCGGCCGGATCTCTATATCCGGGCCATGAAATAATCCGACAAATAAGATTGCTTTTCATTCAATCCTCAGTTTGAAAATAATCTTATAAAGTAGCTCGGTATAGTGGATGAGCTATTCTTTCTTCCATGTTATTGCACATATTAAGGGATCAATACTAACTAAAAACCAAAGATCATGAAAAATGATATCTCGGGTAGGTCAGTATCGGTTGTAATAAGGTACTGACCACAGATTACTCTAATTTCGGATAGTGCATTGTGCACTATTTACCTAACCAAATCTATTATTATGTTTAAAAATATGAAATTAATAGGAGTCATCTTTCTATCAATACTTCTATTAACAAATTGTAAAAAAGATGATAAAGTGGCCGATAATGGTCAAGGAGAAGTTGTTTTCTCACCTAATCAAACTTCAAACTTTGAGAAAAGTGCAGAAAATAACTGTGAACTCGAGGTTTCCTACGCAATGGTTGTAGTGAATGAAATGACCTACAATCTTCCCGTGTTCTATATCGATGGAATGCTTACTACACAAGCGATTAAACTTAATGCAGGGGACTATATACTTGAAGAGTTTATTCTAATGAATGATAATGAAACTCCGGAAATCCTGGATGATGATATCGTAGTAATGTCTTCAGTAAATGAAGAGGGAGAATTCGAGAGTTATGTCGATATGACACTCCCTTATGAGTTTACTGTAGAAGCATTCTTGAAAGTAGAGCTTCATGTAGAAGTGATCTGTTATTATCCTGAATATTATGACTGGTACGGATTTGAATTTTTCACCGTATGGGTAACTAATATTCATGAATGGTACTTCTTTGGAGATTTATGTCTTGAATATCCAGATCTATATGAAGGAAGCTTATATGAATTGCAAACTGAAGGTTTACAAGCCGACGTTCCAGCTATTTTTGAGATCGAAGTATGGCGAAATGAAGAATACCTTGGCACTTTCAGCAATGAAAGCTATCTGGGTGAAGAAATGCCATTGAAAGTAATTTATGCGGATAGGGTAGGAATAGAAGATAATTACGAATTCAAACTATACGTTCTTGTTAATGTAGGCGAAGGATTCGATTATGAATATTTCTATACCTGGGCATTTACCGACCTTGCAGAGCTTGATATGGGAGAAGATGGAGTTACTGATTTCGTAATTGGTGACTGTGTGTATGATGGAATTGACCTTGTACTTCCACCTTGGATGGATTATCCTAACTAATAATTAGTGTTATGATGAATAATTTGAGATTAATAGGGGTCATCTTTTTATCAGTTCTTCTATTAACGAATTGTAAAAAAGATGATAAAGTGACCGATAATGGTCAGGGAGAAGTTGTTTTTTCAACTAATAAAACATCAAATTTTGATAAGAGTGCAGAATCTAACTGTGAGTTAACTGTTTCTTATGCATTTGTTGTAGTGAATGAAATGACCTATAACCTGCCTGTATTCTATATTGATGGAATGATCACTACACAAGCCATTAAGCTTGATGCAGGGGATTATACATTAGAGGAATTTATTCTAATGAATGATAATGAAACTCCTGAAATATTGGATGACGATATCGTGGTAATGGCCTCTGTAAATGAAGAGGGAGAATTTGCGAATTATGTGGAAATGACCCTCCCTTATGATTTTACTGTAGAAGCTTTCTTAAAAGTTGAGCTTCATGTAGAAGTGATCTGTTATTATCCTGAATATTATGACTGGTACGGATTCGAATTTTTCACTGTATGGGTAACAAATATTCATGAATGGTTCTTCTTCGGAGATCTATGTCTGAAAGCACCTTACGAATACGAAGAAAGCTTATACGCTGAACAAAGTCAGGGATTGCAAGTAGATGTTCCTGCTATTTTTGAAATTGAAGTATGGCGAAATGAAGAATACCTCACTACCTTCAGCAATGAAAGTTTCTTAGGGGAAAACAATCCTCTAAAAATCACTTATGCTGATAGAGAAGGTATTTTGGATGAGTATGAGTTAAGACTTAATGTACTCGTTAAAGTGGGTGACGGATTTGAATATGTTTATTTCTACAGCTGGTTCTTTACTGATGTAGCTGAGCTTCCTACAAATGGGGATGGTGTTACCGACTTTGTGATCGGAAACTGCGTATATGATGCACCCGACTTGTTATTAGCTCCTTGGATGAATCTTCCTATGGGAATTACATATGACTGTGTTCACCCTGGTGAAAATAGCTATTTCGATATCACTTTAAGCAATATCGGTCCTGGTTATGATATCCAAAATGGAGGTCCATACGAAGGATGGTGTGCTGATCTTGATAATACGATCGGTCCTGGTGCCTATATAATGGATGCAAAAAGTTCATTATATCCTGAACTTCTACCGGGAGTATGGCAATTGAAAGGGCCTGCGTTGAATGCTTGTAACTGGTTGTTTAACAATCTCGATAATTATGTATATACACCTGAAGAAATGCAAGATGCATTATGGTGCCTATTTGATGGCGTACCATGTACAGGTGTTGGTGCAACTATGGTTGCAGATGCATTGAATCATCAAGACTTCTCTCCTCTTCCAGGAGGATGGGCTGCGGTTCTATTCTTTGATGTGAATGATGATCCATTTATTAATACGGATCATACTCAAATCACATTTTTCGTGGTAGATCCATAAAGCGATCAACTAATTAATTAAAAGGAGAGGCGGACATTCCGCCTCTTTTTGTTTCTGTATTTTTTTTTGATAGGATATTTTACTTAGATCAATTTTTGTTTTTAATTTTTAATTTTAGGATAATTATCACAATGTGATAATTTTTCTAAACGCTATTTTATTTATAAGTAAGTGTTGTTTATTTTACACAAATAGCCATAATAAATAAATTGCTGTTAGACTTTTTGTATAAGCGTTTAACTAATATCAATTATGTTTGGCTAAAAACACATTTTAGCTATATAAAGCCTAAATTAATCGATAAAAAACTTGCTTTAGACGAAGTTTCTGTCGTAAATTTATACAACCTAACAATTAAGAAAACCGCGCAACAATGAATTTAGATATAAAGGAAATGCCAGCTTAGAAAAACTGATGCTGGCATTTTATTCGCACAAAAAGAATACGATCTAAGTCCTCAAAAGTAATCCTCATTTCCGGATCGTATTTAACTCATAAGTAAATTGACTTTTATTTCAAACTCAAAATTCTTTGATATGGAAATAAATTATATCGGCTCGAATAGGCTACAGTTTTAAGCCGCTGTAGCCCGCTCCTCAAGACTTTTATAGTATTCATTTAAACTCAGACTATGCAATATGATATCTCGGTAAGGCCGGTATCATGATCATCTGGTACCGGCCAAGCTACACCCAAGTTTAAAAATAAACAGTACCTAAAGGGTGCTGAATACCTAACTTAAATTAATAAACATGTTTAAAAATATAAAACTAATAGGAGTGATTTTTTTATCCGTACTTCTATTAACTAATTGTAAAAAAGATAATAAAGACGACTCTATGTCTCCCGGTGAAATGGTATTTGCCGCTATAGACTACGATGATACTGAAAAGGATGGATTTGATTTTTTCTGTGATGAGAATTTAATCGTTCATCATGCATATATCGTTCTGGAAAATGAAGATGCAGTTGAAAGTATCCATGAACCATTGACTTTTACTTTGGATAATAAATTATATACACAAAGTATAAAATTGGCTCCGGGCGATTATATTATTAAAGAATTTGCTCTAATGTCTGAAGATAATCAAGTCGTAAAAGCAACTCCAATGCTAGGAGCTGATTTTGATGAGTATGTTTCCAATCCTATTGATGATCTAGTTGATTTTCATATTACTGCTTTTGAAAAAGCACAATATGCTATTGATGTGCTGTGTTATATTCCAGCTGAATGGGACAACTTTGGTTTCGAATGGTTTGAAGTAACTGAGATCACATTGAGAGAACAATGCTTCTTTGGCGATATCTGTATCGATGATTTTAACGCCTATGCCGGATCATTGTATGATAACCCACTAGTGAATGATGAGGTTGCTATTTATAAAATTCTGGTTTTTCGTGATCGTATAGATAATCCTTCACCAGTAGGTATGTTCTATAACACATATTATGAAAATGATGTATTAATGTATAGATCACCACTTTGCGTTCAATATGCAGATTATGATCTTGATGTCAATAACTTCGAATTTGAGTTATGGATCTTAACCAATTTTGGCTACGAAAAATTCCATGTCTGGACTTTCACTGATGCTGAAAGAATTCCAAGTAATAATTTTGATTATGTTCCCGGATATGATGACGGAGTAGTGGATTTCGTATTTGGTGACTGTGTAGTAACTCCTTCCGATTTAGTGCTAACTGGTCCTATTCCTAATTAAAATAGACTAGTAATTAAATCAGATAATATTAATTTAAAAAGAAAAAAAGATGTTGAACAATATAAAATTAATAGGAGTTATATTTCTTTCAATTCTCCTGTTAACAAACTGTAAGAAAGAAGTACAAGACACGCAACAACCCGGTGAATTGGTATTTGCTGCGATTGATGTGAATACTGAAAAAGATGGTATCGATCAGTGGGATATTATGTGTAACGAAACCCTGATACCTGTTAAAGCTAGAGTAAATTTAAATGGTGAATTTTATTACCCAGCTCTCTTTATGTCAGAAGGAAAATTATTAACTCAAAGTATAAAACTTCCTCCTGGAGACTATACAATTTTGGAGTTTAGTTTATTAACTGCAGATGATATCGTAGTGAAATCAACTCCGATGGAAGGGTCTGATTTTGCCGATTACGTTTCCAATCCTATCGATGGTGATGTTGACTTTACTATTGCATCATTTGTGAAAAGTGAATTTGAGATGGATGTTCTTTGTTACCTTCAAGCATATTATGAAAGCTTTGGTTTCGAATGGTTTGAAGTAACTGAAATTACCATTAGAGAACAATGCTTCTTTGGTGACTTCTGTATTAAAGATGTCAATCAATATGCACAATCATTGTACGGACTTAATGGAGTTACTATTGATGAAAAAGCGATTTTCAAAATTCGATTAAATAAGTTTGATAATGATTTGAACGAGTATGTTTATTATGCAGAATTCTACAACTTTAATAATGGTGTTTATACATCCCCTTTATGTGTTGAATATGCAGATTATGACGCTACAGATGATTTTTACCAAGCTGAATTATGGATCTACGTTACCAGTGGTGAAACCTGGGATTATGTTTATTTCCATACCTGGGATTTTCAAGATGCTGAAAGTATCGAAGAGCTTTATGGTGTTGGAAATGATGGAGTAGTAGAATTTGTGTTAGGTAATTGTGTCGATGACGAAACCGATCTATTATTACCTCCTTGGATGAATTTACCAACAGGACCTGATTATGATTTTACATTATCTAATGGTGGTGTTGGGCCTGATGCATACTGGCATATGACAATAGGTGGGATAAGTAGTTCACTTTATGATATGCAGAATGTTACTAATTATCCTGGATGGTGTGCAGATGAATTTACAACTATTGGTAATGGAACCATCTGTATGGATGCAATAAATTCTCTATATCCTGATATGTTACCAACTTATTGGTTAGATGCAATCCCTAGTGGAGCTAATGCGCTTACAAGAAAACAAGCTATTTGTGCTGCAAACTGGTTGTGGAATAATGAAGCGATGTATGCACCATATACTTTTATGGAAATGCAAAATGCACTTTGGAATCTATTTAATAATTTAAATGTGGGGACTTCAGGTAAATCCTTTGTTATGGCTGATGCAGCCAGAGATCATCTTGATTATTCACCATTGCCAGGTGGATGGGCCGCTATTTTCTTTGTGCCTTGTGATGATTCACAACTTCAAATGACCTTCTTCGTGGTTGATCCATGATGCATGTTTAGTATTAATTTAGAAAAAGACGGGCACAGCCCGTCTTTTTTATTTGCATTTTCTATGATATTTATCAAGGATAGTTTTTTTCTAAAGACCTTATTTACATGACTATTAGTGCCCTTTTAACTGATACTAATCATTTTTTAAGGCCTTGTATAATCCTACTTTTATTGATTCAAGATCTAAGTGATTAGATCCGAGATTTTTAAAGAGAATTAGAAAACAAGAGAATTATGAGCGGTCAAACAAAAGTGAAGTATCCAGGAAAAAGAATTACTACCAATGGGAACCTATTGGTATCATCTACAGAAGCATTAATAGCACAGGGTGGGGTATTCTATCCGATCACCCCTTCCACAGAAATGGGGGAGAATTTTCAGTTGCATTTTGCTAAAGGCGATCTGAATGCCTTTGGAGAAAATCTGATGGCAATCGAAGCCGAAGGAGAACACGCAGCACAAGGTGGTGCCATCGCCATGTCGGTAACCGGTAAGCGAACGGTTAACTTTACCTCCGGTCAGGGGATCATCTATGGTTTAGAGCAATATTATCATGCACCCGGTAAATTAAGTACCATGGTGTTAGAAGTAGGTGCAAGAGCACTTACAAAACATGCCTTAAACGTGCATTGTGGTCACGATGACCTTTATGCCACTTTCGATACCGGTTGGACGATCCTGATGAGTAAAGATGCTCAACAAGCGGCCGACCAAGCTTTGATCTTACGTAAAGTCAATGAGATCTGTCTGAATCCCGGAATAAATGCCCAAGACGGTTTTTTAACAACTCACCTCGAACGTACTTTTTTAAAACCCGAAGCAGCCCTTGTTAGAGAATACCTTGGCGCTCCAGATGATATTATCGAATGTCCGACAGAAGGACAAATAGAATTATTTGGCCCAACACGACGAAGAGTACCAAAGATCATCGACCTGAAAAATCCTATCGTTCTTGGTCCGGTTCAAAACCAGGAGCATTATATGAATGGAGTTGCAGCCCGAAGAAATAATTTCTCTGAACATATTTTAGAAACACTTGAAGCAGCTTACGAAGAATATGCCGAATTAACAGGCCGCTCTTATGGATTGATCTCTCAATACAGATGCGAGGATGCAGATACTGTTTTCGTTGCCTTAGGTTCAGCCGCAGAGAATATAGAAGCCATGGTCGATCACCTTCGAGCCAATAGCGATGCGAAAGTAGGAGTGATCCATGTAAATGTTTTACGTCCTTTCCCCGAAAAAGCGATCATTGATGCGCTAAAAGGAAAAGATAATGTGATTATTTTAGAACGGACCGACGAACAACTTGCAGGTGATAATCCACTCACAAGAGATATTCGATCTTCTCTTAGTAAAGCAGAAGCAAATCACAGAGATCTTTCTTTTGCTGATTTACCAAGCATTGATCCTAAAACCGAAATGCCTCATTTATTTTCCGGCGTTTATGGTTTAGGTTCAAGAGATTTTAGACCCGAACATATTTTAGGAGCTTATGAATATGCCTCTGGAAAAGGAAAACGTAAAGATGGAAAAACAGCGAAAGATGGTGAGTCTTTCTTCTATTTAGGGATCGATCATCCTTATGCCGTTATTTCAAAACAAAATCCATCCGGCTTACCTAAAGGTTCTATCGCTGTTCGTTTTCATTCTATAGGAGGATGGGGAATGATCACTACCGGTAAAAACCTTGGAATGATCTTAGGTGAATTTTCAAATTATATTGCCGAAAGAGATCAGTTAAAAGAAGAGGATGGAAGTCCGAAGGAAGTGATCCATATCTCTGCTAATCCAAAATACGGATCAGAGAAAAAAGGAGCCCCTACCAATTATTTTATGGTAGCAGCGCCCGAAAGAATTCGAGTTAATTGCGATCTGCAACATGTAAATGTGGTTTTATGCCCAGACCCTAAAATTTTCCTACATACCGATCCATTAGCCGGATTGCGCAAAGGAGGTTCATTTATTTGGGAATCGAGCGAAACCGATCCTGCAAAAGCATGGGAACGAATTCCAAGAAAATACCGAAAAGAATTGATCGATAACGAGATCAAAGTATATATTTTAAATGGTTTTGATATCGCGAAAAAAGCCACTCAAAAAGAAGAATTACAAACCCGTATGCAAGGGAACTCCTTCTTGGGCGCCTTCTTTAGCGTTTCTACTTTCTTATCTGATAACCATATTCCAAACAACGAATTTCTTGAAACAGTAAATGAGCAATACAAGAAAAAATTCGGTCGTTTTGGCGATGCGGTTGTAGAATCGAATATGATGGTAATGAAGGCCGGTTTTGAGCAGATCATAGAAGTGCCTGTAGGTGAGATCGATGCTCCTGATAAGTCACATTTCATCGCTTCTGTAATCTCCCCTTGTGAGGTTGATCTCAGTGAAGAAGAGATCTATGAAGGAGAAGAAAAAGCACCGATGTTTAAAATGTCAACCTTCGATAAGGAATTTAGAAATGGCCTTGGTTATCACCAGCCTTCTTCTGTACTTTCTTCAGTTGGATTAGTTGCTGCCGGTACCGGAGAGACTGCAAGTAAATATGTTGCACGAAGAGAAGTACCACGTTTTATTGCTGCTAATTGTACTCAGTGTATGGATTGTATAACGGATTGTCCTGATACAGCTTTACCTAATACAGCACAGGATATCTCAACAGTGGTTGCAACGGCGGTTCGGCATTATGTAAGTGATGAAGACGATCGTCAAAGCTTATTGAAAGGAATTGATAAACTGGATAAAACAGTTCGTGCAGAAATGATCATGCGGGCTGCGATAAGTGATGACCAAAGTTTATTCTCTGATATCGTTTTGAAAAATATCGTCGAATTGAATTTGATCAGCAAAGATTCAGCCGCTTATTCAGAGTTAAGCGCCATTATGGAAACGCTTCCTTTTGCCTTTCATAAAGCGAAAGCTATTTTCGGAAATAAAGAAAATAAAGAACCGGGTGAAGGAGGAATTTTTGGAATCTTTGTAAATGACCTTTGTAAGGGATGTGGCGCATGTGTCGAAGCTTGTGGCCACGGAGCGCTGGAGATGATCTCTGAAAAAGAAGATATCCATGCAAATTATAAATCTTCAATTAAATTTTTAGATCTATTATCCAATACACCAAGAAAATATCTAGGTCTTTTCAACCCTGAAAATCCTGAAGAATCGAAAGCAGCAGCATTGAAAAATCACATGATGCTTCGCTCAAAATACAATGCATTGGTTTCAGGAGATGGAGCTTGTGCCGGTTGTGGAGAAAAATCGGTATTGCATGCCATCGCCACCTTAACCGAAACAATGATGCGTCCGATTTACCATCATAAAGCAGATCGTTTTAATGAGAAAGCGGATCAGCTGGAAAAAGTTGGATTAGCCAATTTGATGGAATTAAAGAAAAAAGATGAATCCGCATATTTTTCATTCCGACGAACTATTTTACATCTTTTGATGGGTTTAGGAGCCGAGAATACTAAGGTAACGGATAAAATGATCGAAGATGAATTTGATGGGGAAGATGCTGATATCATTAACTCTCTGATCGTAGTTCTTCGTCAGGAAGCATTTAACCATAAATACCTGCAAGCGATCGAAGGAAGATTTCCAAATGGAATGACTGCGATGGCAATGACCGCAAATACCGGTTGTAATAGTGTTTATGGATCAACTCCTCCAAATAATCCACATCCTTATCCATGGATGAATTCATTATTCCAGGATGGGGCAACAATTGGTTGGCTTATTGGCGAAAGTTTTATTTATGATCATGCAAAAAGATCGGTTATTCCTGAGCGATTAAGCGATACAGTGATAGGAGGATTTAAAAAATCATACAGCGATAAGGACTACTTTAAGTATACTCACTTCACTGATTTTGATATGACGGATGATGAGGTGATGGAAATGCCGAAAGTATGGGCCATTGGTGGTGATGGAGGAATGGGAGATATCGGTTTCCAGAATGTTTCTAAAGCAGTGCTTCAAAATCGACCTAATGTAAATATCATGTTATTGGATACTCAAGTGTATTCAAATACAGGAGGACAAAATTCTGATTCTTCACCGATGACAGGTGGTTTTGATATGAATCAGTTTGGGGCTGCTTCTGAAGGAAAACAAACCGAAAGAAAATCAGTAGCTGAAGCCTTTTTAGGTGGACATGGTTCTCCATACATTGCTCAAGTTTCTTTTGCTAATTCAGCAACTTTGTTTAAATCATTGCTCGATGGTTTGTACTATAGAGGTACTGCTTTTTTCCAGGCCTTTACTTCATGTATGCCGGAACATGGTATTCCGGATCATGCAGCACAGATTCAAGCCCTTCGATTAAGAGATAGTAGAGGAATGGCCGAATTTGTATATGATCCTTCATTAGGAGAGCGTTACGATGATACTTTGAATATAAGAAGTAATCAGGCTTATGACAGAGACTGGGCTCAAAAAGTGATTCCGGTAACTCGTAAACGATATGATTATACCGTTGCACATTGGACATTCACTGAAGCTCGTTTCAGATACCATCATAAAATCGTGAAGAAAGAAGCGACTGAAGGTATGATCTCTCTTGAAGACAAGATCAAATTCGTATCGATGAATGATATCGTTCATCGTCGTCATACGAATCCTGAACATCGTTCATATATTCAAGATTTTGGAGTATATACGATCGATTACGATAATGAAGGAAATGAGGTTTATCACATACTTTCTCGTCAGATGGTTGCATTTGTAGTAGAAAGAAGAAAAGCATGGAGGATCCTTCAAAGTCGCGCAGGAGTGGTTAATAAAGATTATATAGAGCAACGTAACTTACTTAGCCGAATGGATAAGGAAGGACTTTCTCAAAACGATATATTAAGTGAGATAGCTGCAAGTTTAAATTAAATCTGAAGATGGTCCTTTCCTCACGGGAAGGGCCATTTTTTAATTGAGTCAATGTATATTAATTCCGATTTTTATGAATGATAAAAGAATCGATCAAATGATCTATGATGGGAATAAGATGCTGCAAACGGCATTATATGAACTCAATCGCCCGGAAGAAGATGTGGTCACACTATCTGTATGCAGAGGAACTAAATTAACACTGGATACTTTTTTAAGTGCCTTTTTATTAAAGAATAATATCGACCCATTGTCTTTTAATTCCATCAATGAGCGTTATGAAAAATGTTTGATCCTTGATCCCACTTTTAAAAAAGTAGATATTTATCAATTGGATTGTGTAGATGAAAAAGGCTGTGATGTCTCTCGTTATTGCTTATCGGTAGAGAAAGTAAATGAATGCTTAAAAGTAGCTGAAGACATCAGGAATAAAGTGGTGATGAGCTAGTTTTTAATTACTTAAACTACCCTTCGACAAGCTCAGGGGGACATGGTATTTTAACTTTTCCTCTCTTGCTCTTTTACTTACCAGTCCTTTACTTTTTTATCAATTATAAAACAGCCATTCGGAATCTCTTCATTTACTGATAACCATACCGCGCTTTCGGCTCCTTTGTCAACTTCTCGCTGAGCGTCTTTTCCACCCATATCTGTTTTTACCCAGCCGGGATGCATTGCATTTACTTTTATTTTGGGTAGTTCTCCTGAAAGTTGAATCGTAAGGGCATTTAGTGCTGCTTTCGACATACGGTAAGCTGCACGTCCGCCTCTTTTTAATTCACTTAATTCACCCATTTGACTGCTTATATTGATGATCCTGCCATCCTTACTTTTTTGAAGCAAGGGAATAAAGGCTTTTATCATTTCCCATGGTCCGTAAAAATTCGTTTCCATCACTTTCCTATAATCGGATGGATCACTGTCAACAATACTCGAATCTTCACTGATGATCCCTGCATTATTGATCAAGACATCAAGTTTTCCATATGTGGATTGAATATATTTTGCTAGTTTTTGAATTGATTGAGTGTCAATTACATCCAGTTCTTGGACATCCACCTTAGGGCTCATTTGCCCAGCCGCTTTTTCACCTTTGGAAAGATCACGACTACATAAGATCACCTGATGATCCATTTGGTCTAATTGTCGGCATATTTCTTTTCCAATGCCTCTATTTCCTCCTGTTACAAGAATTATTTTAGTCATAGTACTAATTTAACAATTCATACGAAATCCAATCCCATGGATATTCTCAATTTTAATATTGGAGTCTAATTTTAAATAGGAGCGTAATTTTGAAATAAAAACATCCAGACTTCTTCCCAAAAAATAATCATCATCCCCCCAAATTAACATTAAGATCTCTTCTCTTTTAATGACTTCGTTTTTGTGCTTAATAAGTAATTGTAACAAGGAAGCTTCTTTTCTTGTCAATTGTCTTGAGTGATCTTCAATATTCAATTTTAAATTGATCATATCGAAATGGTATTTACCCACTTTTTCAAATTGTTTCTTTTCTGCTTCAGGAAGGGAGACCAGGCTTCTTTTCAAAAAGATCTTGATCTTCAGCAAGAGCTCTTCAATACTGAAGGGTTTGGTGATATAGTCATCGGCTCCGATCTTTAAACCTTTGATCTTATCCTCAGACAATGATTTAGCACTCAAAAATAAGATGGGGATATCTTTGTCCTTCTTCCTTAATTTTCCTGCTATCTCAAAGCCATCAGCTAAAGGGAGCATAATATCCAGAATACACAGATCAAAATTTTCTTTTTCGATAGTATTGAGTGCTTCCTGACCATCGCTACAATGCGTCACTTCATAACCGGCCAGAGTAAGATTGTCTTTTGTTACAAAGCCTAAATTAAGATCATCTTCTACATAAAGGATATGTGCTAATTTTTCACTCATTGCGGAATCGTAATTTTAAATTTTGAACCCTCATTTAAATTGCTTTCAACGTCAATTTTCCAATGATGATTTTTTATCACATTCTTGACATAATTCAGACCTAAACCAAAGCCCTTTACGTTATGAATATTTCCTTTTGGGACGCGATAGAATTTATCGAAAATTCTTTTTTGTTGCTCTTTTGATATCCCAATTCCTTTATCGGTAATTTCAAGTGTCAATCCATTGACTTTATTTATAGTACTAATTCTTATTTCAATTTTATTAGGACTGTATTTAATAGCATTATCTATTAAATTACTTATTACATTTTTTAAATGGAGTTTATCGGCGAAAATCATTGAATTACTTGCCTTTAATTCATAAAGAATTGAGCCATTCATTTTTATCAATCGCGCTTCCATCTGATAGGCAACTTCCTTAATAATGCTGTGTAATTCAATTTCTTCTTTGTTTAAGCGACTCGTTTCCTTTTCTATATCGGCCATGCGTAAAACCAAGTCTACTTGTTGTTGAAGTCGTTCGTTTTCATTTTTAATAATATTCACATATTTATCCAGTCGGGCAGGATCAGAAATAATTCCCGGACTTGAGAGCACTTCACTTGAAACCTTTATCGTGCTGATAGGGGTTTTAAATTCATGCGTCATATTATTAATAAAATCTTTTTGTACTTCGGACAATCTATTTTGCTTTAGGATGATATATAGCGTTAAACTGAAGAATAGAATTACAATCATCAGAATCAAACTTGAAAAGAGCCAATTATTATAATCACCTCTTAAAAATCCTGTTTTACTTGGGAAATCAACTCCAAAATAATAGATGTAATCTTCATATTTAGGCAGATCTGAGCTTTCTGTTTTCTTTTTATTTTTCTCATCAGAGCTGATGTAATTTCCGTAAACCATCACGTCACTTACGCAATCATAAATCCCGTATTCATAGTCAAGTGAAATACCATTCCTTTCAAATTCTTTCGAAAGGTAATGCTCAAGAATATTGGCATCAATTTTATCATTAATATTTACAACAAAGTAATTGGCTGATAATTGAACTACCGGATTAGAGTTTGGAGGTTTGATTTGCGAAAAAGCAGCCATGTCATGGGCTACATTTATTAACGCGACCTGGATACTTTGGTCGAGTTCTTTTTCATGAATACTAAAGGCTCGTTGTACCCAATAAATTTGTGTAATGATCAATCCTATTAAGGAGATAGTTCCGAAAATAACAACGATCCGAATCCTTTTTTGCATTAAAATAGCTTGTTATTAATTACAAGTATATCTCTTATTATTCAGCTTAATTAGATTTCTACTAACAAGATGTATAGGTTGAAATTAAAAAAGGCCTGTGATATTTCATAGGCCCTTTTTAAAATTAGTTAGTATAAAGTCGCCAATCAGTTGGGTCCCAATCAGCAAAATTAACTTCGATCCAGCTTGGGTGACCCTTTTCAACCAAATTAACATAATTCGATTTTACAGCGTTAGTGAATTGATCAATAAAAACCCTATCGTCTGCCGTTAACTTTGATTCATTAACTACTAATACGGTTCTCACTCCAAAGGTTTGAACATCATTGTTTTGCCATTTATACGTTCCGGATTTTATTATTCTAGGAGTATAGAATTCAGCCCAGTCATTTACGTTTTCCAAATCCATAATCTTTATTTGAGTGACCAAGGATTGAGGATTTACATTTAATAGTTCAAGGGGGGCACTTCCAACAATGATAAAAGCATCTATTTGTCTTCCTAATAATTCTTTTAGAGCTTGTGGATAAGGAATTAATTTTGTGTTCCAAAAAACTCGCGATCTATCTTTCATTAGAGTAGCGGTAGCAAAAGTCCCTTCATTTTCTGTTCCGCAAGCCACATTTTTTTCAACGAGATCTTGAAGTTTATTTAACCTTTTTTCATCGCGTGTAACTACATGAATTTCTTCATATGCAAGGGGCATTAAGACGCTGAGAGGAACTGTTTTTTTGGTATTATTTTTATTGTCAAGCATTGCCTGATAATATAAATAATCTGATTGCATCATCACCATTTTTACAGGCGTATTAGGATCAACTAATTGATCGAAATTGAAAGCAGAGCCACTGGAAGGAATATTTTTGATATCGCCGATAGAATCATTGGCGCAAACTCTGATCATATCATTAACAATAACATTATAGGATCCTTTTTCAGGTCCTGATAATATGATCATTTGCCCGATCATTGAGTTTAAATAAAAAACAGACAAAAGGGTAAAAAGGATAGGTTTTGAAATTTTCATTATTGTGCTTATTAGTTAAGAAATATTTAATTCAATAAAATAACATCAAACCAAATATAATCAAAAGCAAAATAATCTTTACAATTTTTGGAATTCGAATTTAGGAGCACCTTTCACACCATTATCGTCATAAAAGTCAACGAATCGGAGTTTATAGAAAACGCCTTCGACATCTTGAATGATATAATTTTGATCAGATAAAACAGAATAATAGCCTTCTTCAAAATTGTAATATTTCCAATCAAACCCAATGACATCAAGTTTATTAACTAAAGAGATTTCCGAAGCATATTCCAGATCAATATCTTCAAAAAGCACATTATCTTCCTCAATTGCTCTTACATTATGAGGATTTAGTAATACTCCGGTC
Source organism: Flavobacteriales bacterium (assembly GCA_024641785.1). Taxonomy (GTDB): domain Bacteria; phylum Bacteroidota; class Bacteroidia; order Flavobacteriales_D; family JAHECK01; genus JAHECK01. The sequence continues at coordinate 24,441 of JAHECK010000003.1, forward strand.
ACCTGATATGGAGTGATCTCATCAAGATCATAATAGACATAAGTATAGGAAGTGAAAACGATGTCCCAATCTTCTTTGTCGGGTGAAAGTGTAGAAACATATTCATGACCTTGTTCAAAGGAAAAGGGGGTATAGTTGAGTCGTTTTAATTTGGGAACGGTTGAATTTAATATATTGTCGCCATTTAGATTGGAACTACGGATATAAAAATTATTTACATCCACACTGTCAATGCTTAATTTTGAAAATCCCTGAAATTCTCCTAATTCATTATAGCCACGATCAATTAAGTAGATTCCATCTGTACTTCTCCAGTCACCAATAGCAGTCGAATCCATATTCCCTGTCCATGAATCCCATTTCCATTCTGCCAGGTTTTCATTTAGTTCATCCGGAAAATCGGCTCCTTCATAAAAGGCAACTTTCATTATTTTACCTGAATTTATAAGCACATTCCAACCCTCATCTGAGGATTCGAATGAAAGATCATATATTACTTTAGGGAATTCACTCACTACTTCATTATTTTTCAAGCTAAAGAATAGCTTTAAAGAATAATCACCGCCCATTTCAACTTGTTTTACAATTACATCTCCCGGAACAGGAGCTGATACTGGAATCTCTTGCTTTTCACAAGCAAAAAACAGAATGGAAAGGCTAAACAGAAGAAAATAGTTTTTCATTAGTTTTTACTTATAAAGTTATATTTCAAAGAGATAAAAAAACTTCTACCCATCCCAACAGGAAGGCTGCCTCCTCCGGTGTGGACGCCTCCACTTGAACTTGAACTCACGCTGGAATTTACAGATTCAATATTAAATAAATTTTTAATTCCTGTAGATAGATTGATCTGGTTTTTCCAGAGATTTTTGGCGATGGTAAAATCAGACCAGGTATAAGCATCAACAAACAATTCTTCTACTTGATCATCGGCTCCTATTGCATAGGATGGCAAAGCACCTTGATATTTAATAAATAATGCGGTAGTTAATCCTATGGATTTAAATTCATAAGAAAGATTGAATTGTCCTTCTGTTGTCCAATTGTAAACACTTTGTGCTACCTGGTCAGAAAATTCATTATATCGACCAATGTAGGAAGCTCCAAGACTTATTTTAAAATGATGAAGGTCCATTTGAATTCCACCACTGATTCCTGTGGTTTTGAATCGATCGATATTTACATAAGAGTATACCGTTCCGCTTGTATTAGCTAAGGTAATAAGGTTTTCGATCGAATTGTAGAAACCTGATAATTCGGCTTTAAATAGAGTGTTTTTAAATATAGATGTGTATTTAGCCGAAACATTAAAATTATTTGAATTTTCGGGTTTCAAATTTGGATTTCCAACGATATTATGATTGGAATCTACGAATTCAAAATATTGTTCTTTAATTGAAGGGGCTCTAAATCCTAGCGCATAGGATCCTCTCAAAGAGAACTTTCTAATATCTTGTTTAATATTAATTGAAGGAATAAGTGGCCCCTGATAACTAGTATTGTATGCGATTCTAAGACCGGGTCTAATCACTGTGTTTATCCAAGGTTTATATTCAGCACTTGCATACAGTGCAAAATCATTTTGACTTTGTTTTCCGTCTAAAATTCTTTTTCCAACACCTTCTTCGAGATTAATATCGTAACCAACTTCATAATTGATCTTTGTGTTAGGATTTACATTACTCACACTTCCTCTAAATGTCCATTGATCAAATTTACTTGTATCCTGGTTATCCGGATTTTCACTTAAAGTTTGATTGATCGTGGTAAGATCAGTGACGTAAGTATTTTTTATTCTTTCATATTGATTATAGGCTGCAATAAAGTTTCCTTTGAAATTTTCAGAAATGGAACCATTAGCAAAAATGGAATTATCGAATCTAAAGGTATAGAAGTAATCATCGAAAGCACTAATATGATAGGGTGGACGTGGAAGTCCTTTACTTGTGATCTTCTCATTAAAATAATCACTTTTTAACCTGAAATTCCAAGATCTTAATTGATAGCCATATTGGAAATTAGCAAGGTATTGTAACTTAGGTTTCCATTGTTGAAACCGTGTTGAGTCTGCAATTGGATCATCATTTGAGTAAGGTTTATCGCCCGGATTCCAGCCATCAAAATAGTTTCTTCCTCCTGAAAGTCCAATATTATTTGGTCCTTTTCGGTAATTTAAACTTCCGGTCAGATTGTATTTACCAATGCTTTCGGTATAGGCCTGAATACCGGCATCCCATTTTTGTGTACTTCCTTTTTTTGTGATGAGGTTGATCGCTCCTGCAAGGGCGTTTGTACCGTAGTTTACACTCATCGGTCCTTCAACTACTTCGATCCTTTCGATATTATCTAAGTTGATCTGGTTTAGATCTATGTTTCCATCAGTACGTCCTATCATCGGAACTCCATCGATAAGGATCTTAACATTTTCTCCTCCTAAACCTTGCATACTCACCTGACTTCCAAGAATATTATCCTGGGAAATTCGCATATTTAATTGATTACTTAGTGCATCAGTAAGGTTTACTGCGGCCATCGCTTCAATTTTCTCGCTATTAATGATCGAGATCTTGTAGACAGATTTGTCAGGACTACTTGGCGCGTATTGCGCGGTGACAACAAATTCATCTAAAGAATATTCATCCTCTTGTAAAACGAATCTTAGCTTACTATCCGCCTTAACAGTATCTTTTACAATTGATTTAAAGCCTAAGTAACTAATACTAATAATGAAAACAGGGTTTTCCTTTGTAAAATCAAGCGGAATGATGGCGATACCTTTATTATCGGTAAGTACCATATTCATCTTTTCTTTCGTAGTAGAAAGGCCTGAATAAATAATATGAGCACTAGGCATTCCTTTTTTCTCATTATCCAATACCTCTATAGTGGTCTGAGCCTCAGCTGTAAGAAGGATAAAGGTAAAAACAAAAAAGAAGAGCCTAGTGATCATAAATAATAGTTCTAGTTGACAATCAATTTTTGACTCACTTTACTACTTCCATTTTCTAAAGAAACGATATACATTCCTTTTGAAAGATCAGTAATGTCAATTTGTTGACTTTGATTCCCTTGACTGGTGAGACGTTCAGCTAATACTTCTTTTCCACTTAGGTCAATAATTCTTACGATAACACTGCTTGATGGAGTATTAAAGTTTAAAGTTAGATTGCCATTAGTAGATGGATTTGGATAAATTGTAAATCCACTGATATTGCTTATCTCATCAATTCCAACAAAGGTTCCTACTTCTTCTATAGTGAAATCAATTTCACCTGTAGAACTTCCTATAAAAGCGGTAAATATTATTTTCCAGACAGAAGAATTTTGATCAACTACAAAATAACATCGATCTTCAAGTATGTCGTAAGAAAAAGTAGAATTATTAAATGATTTCCAATCCCATCCAATCGTTGAAATAGTGTCGTTCATAGTGTAATCCGTCCAAATTGCATCATCTACATTTACACCATCCGATTGTGCGGTCATTAATCCTCTGTTATGCAATGCGCCGGTTACAGCATAATGGACGCCTGGAGAATAAATTCCGTAATATTTAGTGAAAACGATATCCCAGGTATTTGAATCAGGTTCTCTATCTAGGGTTTCTTCAGTTTGAATAGAATAATACCCGAAGTTTTTACCTGCATAATCCCCTTTGGCAAAACTTACTTCAGTTTCATTTGCTCCATCAAGATCAGCAAATTTGAATGTAAAAACATTGGAGATCATACTAACGATCCAGATTTTTTTGTAGCTGTTATCAGAAAGCTTAATCACATACAATGAGTCACCAACTACGTGATGTGTAATTGAATTGTAGATTCCCCAACCATAGTCGAAAAGGTTATCCGGATCTACATTTTGATTAAATGCGCCTTCTTCCCAATAATTATCAGAGTCATAAGATTGTGACCAGGAAGAAAGACCGGTGGTATCTAAAGTTTCCCAATCGGAAATATCTCCGTTTGGATATAAATACAAAGCAGTACCCATTTGGCCATTAATTCGAATTGAAACTCCAAATGGATCAGCATCTAAAGCGATGTCCCAATTGGTATTGTCTACGTTTGCAATTTCTTCATTTGCAAAACTATAGTAGGATTGATTTGCATATCCTCCGTCAAGAAATACGAAATCGTCAACTTGTTGAGAAAAAACGTTTAAGCCCAGGCTTAGAAACAAAGTAAAAAGTATTAATCTTTTCATGATCTTAAAATTAAATTGTAAAGTGTTTTAGTGTAACAAATTCCTCGTTTAAGAATTTTTAACAAAAGTAAAAGCTCGTATATGATGAATTGTCATAATAGTGTATGAGCTTGCTTTACAGTAGATGATTTATATCAGAAAAAAAGATGAGAATGGTTTTTTAAAGTTACTTTTTAGTGACTTTGATACTTGTTTTTTTTACTTTTAATTTCTCTGATTTAGGAGTGGAAGGCTTGTTTTTAATAGCTTTCACCTTTTTTATTTCAATTTTTTCTTTTTGCTTTTCAAGTTTTGACACCCCGCTTTCACAATATTCTTTTAACATAATAAAATGGCGTGCCCAATGAAAATTACAAGTGGCATAAAAACTACTTTGTCGTTTCCATTTTGCATGCTTAAATTGAAGAATGGATCCGCTATTTTCACTTGAAATCGAAAAAGTCAATTTCGTTCCTCTCCATTCTTTATCTCCTTCTACACATTTCCATACTATTTTTGTATCAGTGACTAATTTTCTGATCTTCATTTTCGTACTGGGATAACCTTCGAAAGTAAAGGTATTTATATATCCTACTTCCGCTTTAGCTTCACAGTCCTTTATCCACCAACTTGAGAGTCCTTTCTGACTTGTGATCGCTTCATATATTACTTTAGGGTCAGCATTAATAATGAGTTGATGAAAAATAGTTGCCATTTTTTTTAAATTAAAAATCTACCGCAAAAGATACGGTAGATTTTTGATAAATTGATAGAAATCATTTTTAACAGCAACTTTCTTTTTGCGTTTTTTCGGACTTTGAATGATCACTCGAACAACAAGTCGATTCAGCTTCCATTTCATAATGTGGATCATTGAACTTAACATCCTTATGGAAATAGTAAACTTCCCAAGCAATTCCATTTGGATCGTGCACCCAGAATTTATCTTGAACTGCATAGCAACACGAAACACCCATTTCTTCTGATGAAACGAGTTTTGATTCTTTCGCTAAGGCTAATTTTTTATTGAGTTCCTCGAGTGTATCAACCTGAAATCCTAAATGGCCAAAATAGGCTTGTACTTTTGAAGGATTTTCAATAAATGAAATGATCAAAGCCGGTTCATCTAGAATGTATTTCGTGTATTTATTTTCTACTTTATCGGGTTTTTGCCCGAAAAAAGCTGAATAGAATTTAATTGTATCTTCAAGATTCTTCACATAAAGTGAAACATGCATTTTTGGAAAATTTGTCTTCATCGTTTTTGATTTATTACATTGCAATATTGCGATATATAAGTTTAAAAAATTTTAACAACAAGAATCGGCGTCGCAAGAAAACTGAGTAAACAAGTTTTCAAACAAAGACTTTATGCTTTGCCAACGCTGACCATTTATACAATAATTTACAGAAACCCCTTCGATATTCCCAATAATAATCCCTAGGTCTTTGAGTTCTCTTAAGTGCTGACTGATCGTTGCTTGTGCCAATCCGGTTTCTTTAACAAGGTCGCTATTAATACAAGTATTGCTTTTTAAGAGATGCATTAAAATCGCAATTCTAGCAGGATGCCCTAAGGCTTTGGCTAATGAAGCGATCTCATTTTGCTCTTTTGTAAAAAGACTTGTTTTAGTAACTCCCATTTATTATTTTATTACATTGCAATATTACGATGAAATAAATTAGTGGCAAAATTATTTTGAAAAAAATCTCACATGCCATCTATACAAATTGGAAAAGGGAAATCCAAAATCAACCTAGCAGAATAGTAGGAGGGATTTATTAAAGTGTTCTTCACTTTTTTAGTAAAAGTGAACATGTCATGTCCCCCTGAGCTTGTCGAAGGGCGTTATACTACCCTTCGACAAGCTCAGGGAGACATGAATATCTAACTTTTAAAATCAAGATTATTCATTCACTCACCCACTTATACACTCACCCACTTATACACTCATACACTCACACACTCATACACTCACACACTCATACACTCACACACTCATCCACTTAAACACTTATTTCAAATCTACCACGATCAGCGGACCATGATTGTTTCCAATAAAATAGGATTCGCTATTCCCTCTTTTAATAGAAAGGATTTTCCGAGAATTAAATGGCATATAAAAGCCACTTTCGGTCGGCATTAGGTAGCTAAATGAATCGTTTTCTCCCTGTATTAATACCAAACCTGTTCCGGCATCTTCCCTAACGGTTTCCACCTCTGTTTGATAGCGATTTCCAACCCCAATCAAATCGAGTTTCCCATCCTTATTCAAATCCTTTACTTCCCAATCCATAATTGGTGAAATCTGAGCTGCATGAGTTAAGGGCTTAAAAGTAAAACTGCCGTTCTTTTGCTGGTAGAAAATCCCATGTCGGAATTCATTCGCTTCTGCATAATAAGATGCTGCTAATGCTTCGGGAGTATATATTTCCTCGGCACTGGCATTTGCAAACTGTTCGTAGCTTGAAAATCGCTCTTCCAGTAAAGGCAATTGTTCTGTACTACATTCTTTACCCCGAACAGGGACTATCTTATCTCCGTCATGTTTAACCAATACTACATCCTGTGTTCCGGACGAATCAAAATCATATAAATAAACCGCTAATGGTTTTTCTTTTGAAGCTCTGAATTTATTATTCATCCCTTCATTTCCTGCAACAATATCGAGTAGTCCGTCATTATTCATATCGGCGATTTCAAGACTATTAAACCAACCCTTTATATCATTGGAAATCATAATTGGCTTATCAAATTGCTTTTGTTTATTCCCATAATAAGCCCATACACCTGTCCAATGCCCAGTACATATTAGATCTTTAAATCCATCCTTATTAAGATCTTCAAATTTCAGATCCTGGATCATTCCAAGTTGATTAATTCCATCGAATACTGTATTGGCATCTATTTCACTTAAATCTTTTCCATCGCCGATCCATAAAGTAAAAGGCGCTGGTAAGGGATAGTGATTTGGATTGATCCTGCCGGCTACTAAAATATCCTTTCGACCATCTGAATTAAAGTCATCGCTAATGCTTGTACCTCCATTTACAAATGACACGTTTTTCAATTCTCCTTTATTAAAATTTCCAACTCCATCCGAAATATAAATTCGATCGGCATTTTCTGCATTTCCCGCTTCATGTGTGCCACCGCCGGAACTCACAAATAGATCTTTAAATGTATCTCCATTTACATCTAAAAACACGCATCCTTCATCTTCATAATCTTTATCTTTCAAAAAAGTGGGAAGTGTATATGAATTATAGCTTCCATAAATATCCTGAATTAAAAATGACCCCGTGTTTCCTGCCGAGCCGCTGACATAAATTTCGTCTAAACCATTTTGCAGAATATCTGCTTTACACATAAAAGGACCAGATACACTCACCATATGAGGCAATAAACGCTGAAATTCATAATCATTATTGTTGTTTTCACTGTATCCAATCTTTAATCCTGCATTATTTTCTGCAGGTTTGAAAAATCGCACATTCGCATATTGAAAAGCGAAATTGGTCTGTTCACTATTTTTCCCCGCTATTATATTTCCTGAATTCACTTTTACTTTTTGAAAGTTATTGTATGCATCTTGATAGATCAACTCATTAGGCATATTTCCATTTTGGTCAGGGTAGAAAAACAAAGATGATTCCATCGAACTGGCATAACCATGAACGGTTTGGTATTCACTCATCAAAGTATCGCTGTTATACAAAGCATAAAAACGTGTATTTAGCCAGGTTGCATTGGCGGCCGGAATACTCACTTTCAGGTAAGTTTCACCGATTCTTTATCTACATTATTGAGTACCAGATCAAGATCACCATCATTATCTAAATCACCATATGCAACGCCATGACTATGCATTTTTTGGTAAATCCCCCACTTATCCCCACTATTTTCAAACTCAAATAATCCTTTGTTTTCAAAAACTAAATTGGCTAATACTGTTTGAGGAATTTTATCCAGATATTCATTGATATCCTGAGCTTTGCCTTCTTTTTGCATTTCGCTAAACATACTTGGCAAATCATTATAGCGTGTATCCCGCTTATATCCATTCGAAATAAAAATATCACGATTATTATCTCCATTCAAATCGACCATCAACATAGCCCAACTCCAATCCGATTGATGTACCCCGCTTAATTGAGCTACTTCACTAAAGGTTCCGAGGCCGGTATTTACTTGCAAAACATTCGACATGTATTGATAATTCCAACCCAGTTTTACACGTGCATCAAATTTTTCGGGTTGCATGCTAGGCATATTCGTTTTCGATCGGTAATGCGAAGAAAAGGACATGTCGGCTGAGGCGATATCGATATAACCATCATTATTTATATCTGCAGCGTCGCACCCCATGCTATAATTACTAGTATGCTTAAAAGCGGCTTGTGCTACATTACTAAAAGTCCCGTTCCGATTGTTTAGAAGTAAAAGGTCGGGTTCGTCAAAATCGTTGCCAACGAAAATATCCGGCCAGGTGTCGTTATTGATATCACAAATGGCAATTCCCAATGAATAACCATATTCCGAAATTCCGGCTTCTGCAGTTACATTTACAAATACCCCATTATCATTTCGCAATAATTGGTCAGATTCAACCTTACCTTCCTTCACTTTTACAAGAAAAGTTTGAAGATCATCCTTATTTTTAAAATTTGCCGGATGGGTGATCATATAGGCATCCAGATCGCCATCTCGATCATAATCTAAAAAAGCGGTTTGAGTAGAAGGAGCACTTATGTCCAACTTATATTTTGCCGCTTCTTCTTTAAATTTCATTCCCCCCAAATTTATGTACAAAGCATTTTTTCGGTAAAGGGGAAGAGGTCCCGAACGAGAAACATAAATATCAGGAAGTCCATCATTATTTAGATCAACGATACTTACACCGACACTCCATCCTTTGTTTGAAATACCGGCATCTTTACTGATATCAACAAAGCGTAAATTCCCGATATTTTTGTAGAGTTTATCTTCAACTTGATTGCCCGCAAAAAAGAGATCTTGCAAGCCATCACCATCAAAATCAGCAATACCTACACCGGCTCCATTGTAGAAATAATCGTAATCCAATACAGATTCATTATTATCTTCCTTTAAACTATTGATGAAAGTAATGCCACTTTCGCTTGAAGAAAGAAGTTCGAAGCCCATTTTCTTTTCCTGAGAGAATAAAAATATCGGACTTAGAATGAGGAGGGTAAAAACAATAAATCGATTCATTTTACAAGATTAAGCAATATAAATATCAGTTAATTTCAATTTTCTACTTTAATTAATCGCAAAGTTTGCATCCCTGTTTTATGAGTCACATCAATAAAATAGACGCCCTTTTGAAGTGAATTTAAATCAAGTATAAATTCATTTCCATTAGCTGAAGATTCAGAAAAAACGAGCTTCCCACTGGCATCATTAATATTGATCTTTACATTTTGTAAAAGATATTCAGATTGAATCTTTATGATCGAATTAAAGGGGTTTGGATAGATCTTTAATGAATTATAAGTACTTAGATCCTGTACATTATTTGCTGAAAGCGCTGTAATCGAAACATCATCAATAAAATAGTATGCGCCATAACAACCAACGCAAGTCCCGCCTCCTTCATTCAATTGAGTAGAAGTATTTTGATCATCATTAAAATTTCCAATAGTGATATAATTAAAATTATTACTCGCAACAATTGTATCGGCAATAAGAACCCAGGTTTCAGTATCATCGATAAAAGTGCTAAACTGAACTTGAGGTTCAAAATCAAGTGGACCATCATTGGAAGCACTAACTGGATTCACTGACAAATAAGCCCCCACATTGTCCACCGAAACTTCAGTAAAATCAGCCAGTGAAACATAAAATTCAACAATATATTCGTTTCCTTCGATCATAGCGCTACTCAGTTCAACTTGTAGGTATTCTCTTTGATTTAAACCCGGGATCGTGTATGCAAAAAACCCCAGAAAGGAAACCCCGCTATGAGGTAACTGGCTTCCTTTTATTCCTATTGGACCATCATAGGTTGAGTTATCTTGAAAATTCCAGCAGCTGGAATCTATTGTAGTTAAAAAAATATCCGGGGTTCCCAGGTTGGCTACTTGCCAAAACAAGACATCGTTATCAAAATCTATTGCGGATGTCGTTAGTCCACAAGGTTCGTTATTAAGTTCTTCAAAACTACCATTTTGGATAAGTTCCTGAGAAAAACTTTTCACCGAAAAAAACAGAAAAGTAGCGGATAGAATAATTCTAAACATAGCTTCAAGATTCGTTTTATAAAGATAAAATCAAAACGGGAATAAAAAAGGGATATAAAAAGTCAAGTGTTTAAAGTTTGATTTATTTTCATCTAAAGCTCTAATTATAAACATTTCCTTTACATACTTAGCTACATTTTTAAATTTGCTGATTATTAAATAAAACAATGAGGTATATACTGGTACTTTTCTTTCTCATTATGGCTTTAAGTTCGATCGGGCAGACTGAGTTTGAAGGAAAATTAAATGCTATTATCAGTGAATCTCAGGAGCAAGTGTCGATGTATGGAATCGATGATCAGATCGAATCCTATGCTTGTCCGCCAAAACTGACCAAAGCAGGAGATGATAGTTTACTTTCTTTTTTGCATGACTTATTTATAGAAAACGATCTTGAGAAAACCTTCTTTCTTGATAAAATGATGCAGGATCATTGTCAACCTTATTATAACGCGAAGATTTTAGATGAACATTATCGCCCCATTTATTCAAAATTAATAAAGGAATATGTCGAGTCTGATCTATATGAATCAATACCAATCGCACTAAGTTCTTCCAATCCAAGTTTACAAATAGAAGGGGATCGGGTTGGACTCTGGCAATTATCTTATGTTAATGCTCGCCGATTTGGCTTGCAAATAGATGAATTAATTGATGAACGTTATGACCTCACTCGATCAACATACGCAGCGATACAGTATTTCATGTTTTTAGAAAGTACTTATCCCGATCGACCACTTTTAGTAATAAGTGCATTTTATACATCAGTTCCTTATGTAAATAAAAAACTTTCAAGACTTCAGGATAGATCAGATGAAGCTTTTTTAAAAGCTATCGATGCTGACTTAAGAAGTTTTTTGATCTACCTCGTAACATGGAATGAATGGAGTAATAATTTCAAAGAGTATAAAAAAAATGATCTGATCGCTAAAGTTCAAAAGAAGTGGAAGACAATTGAAGTAAAAGATACTATAGAGATTTCGGTATTAGTAGAGTTTTTAGGTTTGAAAACAAGTCTTATTAAACAAATGAATCCGCTTTGGATCGGAGATATTATTACGGATAAAACAATGGAATATCCCTTTTATTTACCCGAAGAGAAAGCCGATTTTATTATGTCGCATTATGATGGCTTTTTGAATTTCAAAAAGGAAAAAGAAAACAAGAAGAAGGAAGAACTCATCGCTTTAAAAAAGCGATTGGCTAACAATGTTCCTGATCCTTCAAAATACATGGCGATTACTTATAAAGTAAGGTCGGGCGATGTATTAGGGCTGATTGCACAACGAAACAGTGTTTCGGTTACTAACATTAAAAAATGGAATAAACTTTCGTCTGATCGAATCAATATTGGTCAGGAACTCGTCCTTTATGTTCCAAAAGGAAAAGAAAAAGAGCTAGAGCAGGAAGAGGAAAAAGACGATAATAAGATTGAATTAGTAAATACAGAACCAAAACCGGGAAAAGGCTCGTATACGAATTACACTGTAAAAGATGGAGAATCTTTATGGTTGATCGCACGAAAATTCCCGGGTGTTTCTTCCGAGAATATTATGGAGTGGAATGGAATAAGCGATAAAATAAAACCCGGACAAGTTTTAAAGATCTATAAAGGGGAGTAGTTATTGAAAATGGATTAATTAAAAGAGGATTTGAAGCCAATACAAATATTTTTTATTCTTCTTGCCATAGGTTTTCTAGGCTTATTTACGATGCTTTATTTTCCAAAGGATGGAATTAAAATAAACGATGAGATTACCCTTCGCTTTGCTTCTATCAATGATTTTTTAGAGCTAGAAGATGATCGAATAAAGAATGTTGAAGAATTCCTCAATCTTTACGAAGTTGGGATCGATTCGACGGCGATCTTAGATTCTATTCAGAGGGCAAAGATTGCTTATCATAAAGAAATGCTTCGTATTCAATGGCCAAATAATGATCGAAGCGCTTTAAGAATTTTCCTTAATTCTTTAGAGAAAGTGAAGGAGGGATCGGTTAAAAAAGTGCGCGTAATGCATTATGGCGATTCTCAAATTGAAGGTGATCGGATCACATCCTATATTCGAAACGAATTTCAAAATGAATATGGTGGTCAGGGTCAGGGTCTTATTCCTATTGTTGAAGGGGTTCCAAGTGCTTCTATTAAGCAAATCAATTCCGATAATTGGTACCGTTTCACCTTATTTGGCCGTCCGGATACAAATATTCAACACAATCGATATGCTCCTTTAGGAAGTTTAGGGATGTTCAGCTATCCTTTGATCGACTCTTTATTGCCAGATACCAGCATGAAAAAAGCCTGGATAGAGTTTTCACAGAGTGGGATGGCTAAAAAAAGAGCGAGAGAATTTTCGGAGTTGACTTTATATTATGGCTATTCTACGAAAGAAACCATCGTAAACACTTTCATTGAAGATAGTCTGAAACGCTTTGACGAACTAAAAATAGGGGAGGGATTTCAAAGTATAAAATGGAACTTCCCGACTACGCCAAAAAAATTACGACTGGAATTTGAAGGTACTGAAAGTCCGGAGTTTTATGCTTTTTCTTTTGAAGGAAACCGTGGTGTCATCGTTGATAATATCGCTATGAGAGGGAGTTCCGGGACCTTGTTTAAGAAAATGAATCACAATCAACTCGCTAGTTTTATTCAGAATAAAAATGTCGAATTATTTATTCTCCAATATGGTGGGAATACGGTTCCTTATATTAAAAATCAAGCACAGGCAGTGACTTATGGAGGTTGGATAAAATCACAAATTGAATACCTGAGGAAATTAAAACCAAATGCGGCCTTTATTATTATAGGACCTTCGGATATGTCTACTAAAGTTGCCGGAAAATTCATGACCTTCCCTTATTTAGTTGATGTTCGAAATGCCTTAAAGAAAGCGGCATTTGAAAGTGGAGCCGGGTTTTGGGATCTTTATGAAGTGATGGGAGGAAGGAATTCAATGATCTCTTGGGTAGAGTCTGACCCTCCATTAGCAGGTGCCGATTATGTACATTTTAATCATCGGGGAACTCAAAGAGTCTCTGAATTATTTATAAAAGCTTTATGGACTGATTTTAAGGAATTGAAAGCCGAATCGGTCAAGGTGAATACAGTAACAAACGAATAACATCCATTTAAAACAAGGGAAAGAAAATGAAATTTAAAGTGCTAAGAAATAAGAGATTTGGAAATGGTTTTTTGTTAGTCTTAATTCTCTTAAGTGTCATTTTCTTTTATCAATTTTCATTCACAGCGAAAGAGAGCTATAAAAATCTCAATCCTGCCGATAACATTCCTAATTATAGCTTTATAGAATATCAGGAAAACCGTTTGCAATTCCCCGGGGGAAAAGATGGTTTTGAGTCTTTTTATCAAAAATTGGATTCACTTACTCTTTATGGAATTGGAAAAGTCAATATAATGCATATTGGTGGATCCCATGTTCAGGCAGGTACGCTTTCAGGTCGTATGAGAGAAAATATGTATACACTCGCGGATGGAATTAAAGGGGATAGAGGTTTCTTTTTTCCGTATTCTATGGCGCATACAAATAGTCCAAGAAATTTTAAAGTGAGTTTTACAGGCGAATGGGAAGGATGTCGAAATGCCCTTAAAAAGAATCATTGCCCTTGGGGTTTATCCGGAATTACAGCAACAACTTATGATTCTTTAACGAGCACGCAGATCTACGCTTTCGATAAGGATTCGGTTTTATACTCTTTTAATAAGGTCTTAATTTATCATTTGGCAACACCTGAATCATTTGAGGTTAGACTCGATAGCCGTTTTGAAGTGAATAGTGTCTGGACCGATTCCATCGCCGGAATTACCACCTTTGAATTAGCAAAAAGCTATGATACCCTATACTTCGAAACTGTAAAATGCGATTCAAATCAAAGTTATTTTGTCTTACAAGGCATTCAGCTGGAAAGCGGACAGGACGGACTCAGTTATACTTCAATTGGGGTAAACGGAGCCTCCGTTCCAGCCTATTTGCGCTGTCAATATTTTGAGGCGCAATTAAAAAGTGTGATTCCTGATCTGGTGATTTTTGGAATTGGTATCAATGATGCCTACGTCCCGGAAAATCAGTTTTCACAAGAAGAATACGAACAAAATTATCGTGAATTAATGAATCAATTCAGGTCGGTAAATCCAAGGGTGCAGTTTCTCTTTATGTCGAATAACGACAGCTATTATAAAAGACGTTTCCCAAATCCGAACATTTTTAAAGTAAGAGATGCAATGCTTAATCTTTCGACCGAATATGGGGCTGCTTATTGGGATTTATTCGCCGTAATGGGAGGCTTGAATTCGATCAGTTATTGGCAAAATGAAGGCTTGGCAAAAAGTGATAAAGTTCATTTTACCCCTTCTGGCTATATATTACAAGCCGATTTATTATTCAAAGCATTTCGTGACTCTTATGGAGATCATTTAAGTATGTTAAATTCTACCGCAAGCAAAGACTAGAAGTTGAAATTCGATTACAGCGACATATTTCTTTATCTGGAAAACACACCCTTGCTGTTTACCCAGCTTTATTTCTGGATTTTCTTTGCTATCGTTCTTTTTATCTACTCTTTTATTTATAAAAACAAGCCGGTACGAAATGCATATCTATTTATTGTTTCTTTATTTTTTTATTGGAAGACCTCAGGGTTTTTCTTCATTATACTTTTGGTTTCTACTCTAACAGATTATCTCCTTGGCTTTAAGATCTATAATGCCAAGAAATTAACGATAAAAAGAAGCTGGTTAGCCATTAGTATTTTTGTAAATCTCTTTTTACTGATCTACTTTAAGTATGCCTACTTCTTTACATCATCGATCAATGAGCTATTAGGTACTCATATAGAAGTGATTAACCATTTTGCTCATTTTACAAATGTGCTTTACAATACTAATTTTAGAGTAGATGCTATTTTATTACCGGTGGGGATTTCCTTTTATACTTTTCAAACGATGAGTTATTCCATCGATTTGTATAGAGGTGAATTAAAACCGGTAAAAAGCTTTCTTGATTTCGGATTTTATGTTTCCTTTTTCCCGCAATTAGTAGCGGGACCTATTGTAAGAGCATCGAATTTCATCCCTCAACTTTATGAGGATTATCATTTAACGAAAAGAGAATTCGGGATAGCGGTATTTTGGATTCTGAATGGTCTGGTTAAAAAGATGTTTTTAGCAGATTATATTGCGGTAAACTTTATTGATAGAGTTTTCAGTAATCCCCATTCTTATTCCGGTTTTGAAGGTTTGATGGCTTTATATGGCTATTCACTACAGGTATATGCTGATTTTTCGGGATATACTGATATTGCCATTGGAGTGTCTCTTTTAATGGGATTCCGTTTGCCTAAAAACTTTGATTCACCATATAAAGCGGTAAGTACGGGAAATTTCTGGAAGCGTTGGCATATTAGTCTTTCTACATGGCTCAAAGATTATCTCTATATCCCAATGGGAGGAAATAGAGGAGGTTCGATCTTTATGTACATCATGTTGACCATCATTTTATTTTTTATCACCTTGATCGCGGCATCATTGTGGGTAGCTTTGGGCCTTCTCGTTTTTGTTACATCAATGATGGTATTGGCACGCTTCGTCCCAATGTTTAAGCGATGGCTGATCACTAATATAAACATTATGCTTACCATGTTGATCGGAGGATTGTGGCATGGAGCAAGTTGGAATTTTGTTCTTTGGGGAGGATTGAATGGAGTCGGAATTGTAGTTTATAAACTATGGCGAAAGATCAGTCCATGGGAGAGTAAAAACACCTGGTATAAAAGAGCCTGGGCGATATTTTTAACTTTTAATTTCATCACCTTCACAAGGATCTGGTTTAGAAGTGAATCTTTCGAAAAAGCAGCCCAACTCATCCATCAGATCCAATACAATTTTAATTTCGGAATTATTCCGGAGGTCGTTTCTTCCTTTTGGAAGGTGTTTTTGGTGATGGTAATTGGATATGTAATTCACTGGTTACCAGGATGGTTTAAAGACTGGTATAAAGAATTATTTATCAAAACACCTATCGTTCTAAAAATTGTGATTTCTTTTATTGCTGTATTCATTATTTATCAGGTAATGTCGGCAGATATGCTCCCTTTCATTTATTTTCAGTTTTAGCGTAAAGTGCTGCTTAATTATTTATAAAAAAAGTGCATTTAAAGCTTCCTTCGAAGTTGGTGTAAGTGTAAGATATACAATTACTTACCTTCCCAAATCAAATATCGGATCAGTTTTTAGCTTTTTAAGTGTTATTTCTTTCTCTTTTTCGCTATATACTCACGAAAGGTTTTTTATTTTTGCACTCAATAAAATTGTTCAGCCATATGTCAAATGCTATATCTATCAAGCGAGGACTAGATATCAAGCTGAAAGGGTCAGCCGAAAAAATTACCGGACCTGAAACCCGCTCAAATGTTTACGCAGTTAAACCCACAGATTTTATAGGTTTGACCCCAAAACTTTCTGTCCGACAAGGAGATGAAGTTTTAGCGGGGACGTCATTATTCTATGATAAAAACAATCCTGAAATTTTCTTTCCTTCTCCAGTAAGCGGGGAGGTTTTAGAAATTAAACGTGGGGCAAAGCGTAAAATTCTTGAAGTATTAGTTCTTGCAGATAAAGAGATTCATTATCTGGATTACGGGAAAGCCGATTCAGCTTCCATGACCCGAGAAGAAGTGATCGATAAGTTGGTTAAAGCCGGTTTATGGTCTCTCATCAGACAACGTCCTTTTTCTATTATACCTGATTATACCTCGCTTCCTAAAGCGATCCATATTTCAGCATTTAATAGTAATCCTCTCGCTCCTGATATGGATTATGTTATCAGAGGAAACGAAGCATTATTCCAAAAAGGGATTGATGTGATCACAAAACTTTCTGATAATGTTAATCTTAATATCAGCGGTAAAACGGGATATTCTAAAGAATTTGAATCCGTAAAAGGAGTAAAGATCAATCGATTTGTTGGTCCACATCCGGCGGGTAATATTGGAGTTCAGGTGAGTAAGCTGGGTCCGATCAATAAAGGCGAAAGCATCTGGTATCTTTATCCTGCTGAAGTTTTAATGATCGCTCGTTTATTTGAAACCGGTAAGGTTGATTTACGAAAAAAGATTGCACTTACAGGTTCAGAAGTGAAAGCTCCTCAATATTTTGATGTTATTGTTGGAACATCCATTTCGTCTGTAGTTCAAAAAAGTGTAGCCAATACAAATGTTCGATATATTTCTGGAAATCCATTGTCTGGAACAAAAGTAGAGTTAGATGGATTTTTAAGTTTTTATGATGATCAGATCACCGTACTTCCTGAAGGAAATAAGTTGGATTTTCTTTTAACGGAAGGTTGGTTTAGTCTTGGTTTAAATAAATTCAGCATTTCTAAATCCTATTTTTCTTGGTTAATGCCAAATAAGGAATACAGTCTTACAACCAATATGAATGGTGAAAAAAGATCCTTTGTGGTTACCGGAGAAATGGAAAAAGTATTTCCATTCGATATTTATCCAATGCAATTGATTAAATCAATAATGATCAATGATATTGATAGCATGGAGCAATTAGGTATTTATGAAGTTGATGCAGAAGATTTTGCATTATGCGAATTTGTAAATACTTCGAAGATCGACATTCAGGACATTGTAAGAACCGGAATGGAAAATCTTAGAGAAGAATTATATTAATAGCTATTAATCTAAATTGACATATTTTGAAATTTTTAGAGAACTTTTTTCAAAAGCACAGACAAGATTTCGAAGAGGGAGGAAAGAACTATAAGTGGAGAACCTTTTACGAAACTTTTTTCACTTTTGCTTTTACTCCGGATATTACTACTCAAAAAGGATCACACATTCGCGATTCTATAGATCTTAAACGAACCATGTTTTTTGTGGTTATTGCGCTTATTCCGGCAACATTATTTGGAATGTGGAACTTAGGCTTTCAGCACTATATGGCTATAGGTCAGGAGTCGGGTCTCTGGGAGAATTTTTGGTTCGGACTACTACAGTCATTACCAATGATCCTTGTTTCATATGGAGTTGGACTAGGTATTGAATTTATTTTTGCCCTCAAGCATCATGACGGTTTACAAGAAGGATTTTTAGTTTCCGGTTTGTTGATCCCATTGATCATGCCTGTTAATACACCTTTATGGATGGTTGCAGTTGCAACTGCATTTGCAGTGGTAATTGGAAAGGAAGTTTTTGGTGGAACGGGAATGAATATCGTAAATATTGCGATTACAGCACGTGCCTTCTTATTCTTCGCTTACCCTACTCAAATGTCGGGAAACAAAGTATGGATTGACCTTGCAGGTGAAGCTCCAGTGGATGGATTTACCGGTGCGACTGCCTTAGGAATAGCTGTTGAAGGAGGTAGTGAAGCGATCAATAATGCAGGAATGACATTAATGAATTCCTTTTGGGGTGTGATCCCGGGATCTATTGGAGAAACATCAAC
Organism: Flavobacteriales bacterium; assembly: GCA_024641785.1. GTDB lineage: Bacteria > Bacteroidota > Bacteroidia > Flavobacteriales_D > JAHECK01 > JAHECK01. Next base: position 43,363 of record JAHECK010000003.1, read on the forward strand.
TGCTGCCATATTAATTGGGGCTTTGATCTTAATTTATACCGGAATAGCATCATGGAAGATCATTGTATCTGGAATTGCCGGTGGTGCTTTAATGGGAATGTTGTTCAATTGGCTAGGGCCACAATTTTTCCCTGATAACCTGTACTTGCAAGTTGGCTGGTTGCATCATTTAGTACTTGGAGGCTTTATGTTTGGGATCGTTTTCATGGCTACTGATCCTGTTACTGCGGCTCAAACTGAAAAAGGAAAATGGATCTATGGCTTTTTAATTGGTTTACTGGCAATTCTAATTAGAACAGTCAATCCAGCTTACCCTGAAGGAATGATGATGGCTATTTTATTCATGAATATTATGGCTCCGCTTGTTGATCATTATGTGGTCCAAGGAAATGTTAAGAAAAGAATGAAACGCTTAAAGGCCGTAAAAGCCTAAAATTAGAAATAACATGGCAATAGATAGAAATAGTAATTCTTTCACGTTTGGCTTCGCAATAGCAATGGTTATTGTTGTCGGAACAACATTGGCCTTTTTATCGATGTATCTTAAACCTTATCAATTAAAAAATGAGAAGGATAAAAAGATGATAAGTATTCTGGGGGCAATAAACGTTGAAGCAGATCGAACGAATGCAGCGGAGGTTTATAAAACCTTTATCCTGGATTCAAAAGTATTAAATAGCAAAGGAGAACAAATCGAAAGTGATCAAAATGCTTTTGATATCGATGTTCAAAAACAATATAAAGACAAAAATGTTGCCGTTGCAGATCGAATATATCCTTTATTTATTGCAGATAAAGAAGGGGTCAAATATTATATCATGCCGGTTGCAGGAACAGGTCTTTGGGGTCCAATTTGGGGTTTTATCTCTGTCGGAAGTGACTTAAGCACAATTTATGGAGCTCGCTTTGATCATAAAGGGGAAACTCCGGGTTTAGGAGCCGAAATTTCTTCTTATGAAAAATTCCAAAAACAATGGGATGGTAAAAAAATCAGCGATCCTGATGGATCATTTCATCCTATGAATGTCTCAAAAACACCCGTTGAAGGAAGTGATCCTTTCGCAGTTGATGGAATTACAGGAGGAACAATAACCAGTAAAGGACTAGAAGAAATGGTAAATCGTTCAGTTACGATTTATGTGACATATTTTCAGTCGATTAGCACTAAGTAGTTGAATAAAATTGTAATAAAATGAGTGAAGAAACAACGGATATTCAATTGAAAAAACCTAAAGAAGGTCTTTTTTCAAAAAAGAATAGAAAACTGATCACCGATCCGCTCGATGATTCTAATCCAATCACAGTTCAGGTACTTGGGATCTGCTCCGCATTAGCAATTACAGTTCAAGTAGAACAAGCGATTGTAATGTCATTATCAGTATTGTTCGTTTTAATGGCAGGTAACTTTCTTATCTCATTGATGAGAAACGTAATTCCAAATCGAATTCGAATTATTGTACAGCTGGTAGTTGTTGCTGCTTTGGTGATTATAGTTAATGAATTATTGAAAGCTTTTATGCCGGATGTATCAGAAAAATTATCAGTTTTTGTTGGCTTGATCATCACTAACTGTATTATTATGGGACGACTTGAAGCTTTTGCTCTTGGAAATAAACCTTGGCCTTCTGTATTAGATGGAATTGGAAACGGATTTGGTTATGCCTGGGTTTTAATCGTTGTGGCTGTTTTTAGAGAACTTTTAGGATCAGGAACAATTTTAGGTATTAAATTATTAGAACCTTTAGGTATTTATAACATCGGGTATATGAATAATAATATGATGATTCTCCCTCCAATGGCACTTGTTACTGTAGGGATAATAATTTGGGTACAACGTGCTCGAAATACTAAACTGATCGAAGCTAATTAATAGAAAAAGACTATGGATTCATTAAATATATTCATTAAATCGATCTTTATCGAAAACATGATATTTGCCTATTTCTTAGGAATGTGTTCTTATTTGGCAGTATCCAAATCGGTAAAGACAGCTGTTGGTTTAGGTGCCGCGGTGATCTTTGTACTAGGGATAACCGTTCCGGTTAACTATTTACTTGAAAATTATTTCCTTAAAGCTGGTGCACTTCAGTGGATAGATCCTTCTTATGCCGATATCGATCTAAGCTTTTTAAGTTTTATCCTTTTCATTGCAGTTATAGCCTCTATGGTTCAACTTGTTGAAATGGTTGTAGAGAAATTTTCACCGGCGCTTTACGGAGCCCTTGGGATCTTCTTACCACTGATCGCTGTGAATTGTGCCATCCTTGGTGGTTCTTTGTTTATGCAAGAACGTCAATACAGTACTATTGGTGAAGCTACTTGGTTTGGTTTAGGTTCCGGAGTTGGATGGTTACTGGCGATTGTAGCGATTGCGGCAATCCGTGAAAAGATCCGTTATTCAAATATTCCTGCTCCTCTTCGAGGCTTAGGAATCACTTTTATCATTACCGGCTTAATGGGAATTGCTTTCATGAGCTTTATGGGAATTAAACTGTAACAAAACAGACAAAAAATGGCGTTAACAATAATTTTAACCATCGCAGTTTTCTTAGTTCTTACTTTATTTTTAGTTGGGATTCTGCTTTTTGCTAAATCGAAACTTTCTCCGTCAGGGAAAATAAAAATACTTATTAATGGCGAAAAGGAAATTGAAGTAGAAGGGGGTAGCTCTTTACTTAGTACACTGGGAGAAAATGGAATCTTTTTACCTTCTGCCTGTGGAGGTGGAGGTACCTGTGTTCAATGTACTTGTCAGGTTACTAAAGGTGGTGGATCAATTCTTCCTACTGAGGTTCCTAATTTTTCTAGAAAGCAAATTGCTGATCATTGGAGATTAGGTTGTCAGGTAAAAGTGAGAGAAGACATGGAGATCCATGTTCATGAAGAAATTTTCGGAATTAAAAAATGGGAAGCTACTGTTGTCTCAAATTATAATGTTGCTTCTTTTATTAAGGAATTTGTAGTTGAACTTCCGGAAGATATGGATTATAAAGCCGGAGGATATATACAAATTGAAATTCCACCTACCACTGTTAATTTTAAAGACATGGACATCACTGCTCACCCGGAAGAACATCCAGGTGAACCGGATAAGTTTAAACTGGAATGGGATAAGTTCAATCTATGGCCGCTTGTGATGAACAATAACGAAGAAGTTGTTCGGGCATATTCGATGGCTTCCTATCCTGCAGAAGGAAGACGAATAATGTTAAATGTTCGGATAGCAACTCCGCCATGGGATCGTAAATCAAATGGATGGATGAAAGTGAATCCAGGAATTGCTTCATCATTTATTTTTGCTCAAAAACCGGGAGACAAAGTAGTTGTTTCCGGTCCTTATGGTGAGTTTTTCATTAAGGAGACTGATTCAGAAATGATCTATATCGGAGGTGGTGCCGGAATGGCACCAATGCGATCTCATTTATATCACCTTTTTAAAACATTAAGAACAGGTCGTAAAGTTACTTATTGGTATGGTGGCCGTTCTAAAAGAGAATTATTTTACCTGAAACACTTCCAAGAATTAGAAGAAGAATTTCCAAATTTCAAATTTTACCTGGTCTTAAGTGAGCCGATGGAAGAAGATAACTGGAAGGTTAAAAAAGACATGGATGATACTGAAGGTGATGGTTTTGTCGGGTTTGTACATCAATCTGTGATCGATAATTATTTGAGTAAAATTGATGCTCCTGAAGATATTGAGTTTTATTTCTGTGGTCCTCCTATGATGAACAATGCAGTAACTGCAATGTGCGAAGATTTTGGAGTTCCCCCTGAAAATGTAAGTTTTGATGACTTTGGAGGCTAAAGCTTTTAATCCCTATCGGAAGATGGGGATTTTTTTTAAAGGACTAAATCTTTTTCTTATCGTTCTGTGCTTTAGCTCTTGCACTAGCGAAAAGCTTTACGATATTAAAGGAGAGGCTCAAGGCACTTATTATTCGATCAAATATATCGCAGCGAGTGAGGTCTTGACTAAAGCGGATTTTGATGCGCTTTTTTTAAAAATTGATTCCTCATTATCTACTTATAAGGATTATTCATTGATAAGTAAATTCAACCGGGAAGATTCAATCATTACAAATGATCCTTTTTTTATTGAGATGATCCGCGAATGTGATCAGATCTATCATAAAAGCAATGGCGCTTTTGATGCAACTGTTTTGCCTTTGGTTCGTGCATGGGGCTTTGGTCCTGAAGGGAATGAGTATGTATCTTCCATCCCTATTGATTCTCTAATGAAACTTGTTGGATGGGAAAAACTAGCTATAAAATATTTTCCAGATGGAAGACTCTCTCTTAAGAAAGGGGTAAAAGGGATGCAGCTCGATTTTAATGCCATAGCACAGGGTTATTCGAGCGATATCATTGCTGATATTCTTAATGAAGCAGGAATCAATAATTACCTTATTGATAGCGGAGGAGAATTAAAGGCAAAGGGTTTAAATAGTAATGGTGAATCATGGAAAATAGGAGTTGATAATCCGGAAGAAAATGCGAGTGAAAGGAGTTTAATCGCCACTTTTGAACTAAATAATACATCGGTAGCAACAAGTGGAAATTATCGCAAATTTTATATCAAAGATGGGGTTAAATATTCTCATACGATCTCTCCTTTTACAGGAAGTCCGGTAAAACACACTTTATTGAGTGCGACTGTAATTACAGATACATGCTCAATTGCCGATGGTTTTGCCACTGCATTAATGGTAATAGGAACTGAACAAGCTATTTCATTAATTGAAAACCTTGATAATGTAGAAGCTTATCTGGTGTATTCAGATGAAGAAGGAAACTTTAAAAGCTATTTAAGCAAAGGCTTAGCCGGAATAATTAAAGAGAGCTCGAAGCATTAAGAATTCTCACATCGTTGATCCGGACGGGCACCGCAAACGGAACAATTTTCACCTTCTTTATTTAAATTTAAACCAGCACTGGCACAAGTACCATTAAACTTCCCGTTTTTCTTTACTAAGATCTTAATCGCTAATCCGGCGAAGGCAAGTGCCAATAAAACAATGGTGATAAGAACTAATTTCATCTCTATTTTCTTAGACTGCAAAGCTACAACTTATTCACTTAAATCGTTTTAAAAAGGGCTATAATAAGTGTAAAGAAAATCACATATCTCTATTTAATAATGATAAAAGGAATAATAGACGGAGCGAATATTTGAAAATTGAAAATGTTAGGCGTTGGATGACGAAAATTGGATGTGAAAATGATACTTATTTGAACATTTTCTTTATTTTATTTATGCATTTAGTAATGTATCAATTGACCGGATCCAATATGCGATGAAATAAAAATTTCAGGATCATTAGTATAGTATATATTCCCTGTCAAGTTGAGTTCTACTCTGATATAATCGCTTGTATTAATAGTGAAGTCTCCGGTGCCTCCATTTTTATATAAACCGCTATAGCTAATAAGATCTTGTAGATCAATGATCGAATAGGAAGCAGAATAGGCAAACACATAATCGAAAGTCCCGGTGAGTTTTACATTACTTGCTCCTGTATGTTGAATGAGATATAAAGCATTTCCGGAGAAAGCTAATTCAATATTTCCAACGCCGTCTTTTGTTTCTATTTTAAATGTATCTACTTCCAGAACGCCATCGCTATAGATGTTTCCATAACCGGAGAATAATATAGAATCTATTTCAGGCATAGTAATAGATACTTCGTAGGGTGTATCTTGATCCCTTATCCATTGACAAGCAGTTTTATTTTCAATTACTAATTTATAACCTTCAACGGTAGTTGTATAACTATCAATTAAATTAGATCCTCCTTTCACCACTACCTTATATTCAGGTCCTTCTTTAATGGTAACCGTAGCATTATCCCGAATATCCAGTGTGTTAAAAGGGCTTTCAATTAATCGCTCTTCAGAAACAATATCCCCCGGCTTTGTTAAACAAGCACTTCCATTGTCTTTATTACAGCCGCAAAAAGCCATGAAGATCAGTATTGCTAATGTAAATTTTAAAAGCGCCATCCTATTCCCAATTCTACATTTCTAGCTCTGGCCCAAACGGTCCGTAAGCTTAAATTAACTATTAAGTGTTCTGAAGCCATCCACATACAACCTAAACGATGATAGTAAGTGTCATTATCGTTGCTGTTATTATAGGCATAAAATCCCCATTCTAACATAAATTGGATTTGCTCTAAATTTAATAAATACCCAGCTGCAATTCCAACTTGAAATACATTTGATATTTCTTCAAATTCATATTGAGTTGGGTCGCTTATATCAAAAAATAAATCGACACTCCCTACTAATTTACTCCTGAAATTAAGCGAATATAAAGCTTGATATCGAGCGTTTATGACAGTAGCGACAGCCTTTGCAACTTCAGATTGTCTTCGGCCAAAATTTAAAAGAACTTCATTTCTCCACTTTTTATATTCGCGAGTAGGCAGCGTTTTAAGATCGATGGTTTGTTCCCCTATTCGATATTTAATTCCCACTTGTAAAGAAGCTAAGTTAATCCCTAAATTAGGCTTTTGAACCCCGGTATTTGAAAAATGAGACATTCCTAATCCTAATTTTATATCCATCGCTTTACTGATCTTAAATTCTTTTTGAAGATCGATAAAGAAAAAAAAGTTGACATTGGTTCCGATGGCAATATTTTGATTGTTAGTCTCAGCATCAAATTTTGAACTTAAAAAACCGGGTCCAAAACCAAATCGAAAATGAAAATTATTCCTTTCTTTTTTTCCATAAACCTTGTCGAAATAGCCAAATATAGCATAGGCCTGTCCTAGTTGTTGGTTGTACATAAGAGGTGAAAAGAATGCACCTACTCCTAATTCCGGAAAATTGGCTTCCTGATGCCATTCTTTCTTACCTGTAGTTTTATGTCCGACAAAAAGCCTGAAAGAAGGGAAATATCGGACAGATAAACGATGCATTTCGGAATGATGACTAATAAGATAGCCATATTCTGATTGACCTGTTACAGAATAGGTATAGCTCTCTTTTTCCTGAGAAAATCCGGAAAAAGAAAAAATTATAAGGGATAATATGAATGTGAATAAACTCCTCATTTATAAGGGGTCAAAATTAAGATAAGCTATTTGATTTTTTACTTTTATACCAGAAAATTTATATGCAATGGATGAACGATTAGTAGCTTTTAAGCGATTATTGGATATAATGGACGATCTGAGAGAAAAGTGTCCATGGGATATGAAACAAACCATGGAGAGTTTGCGTCATTTGACTATTGAAGAAACCTATGAATTATCAGATTCTATTATAGATAATGATCTTCCTGAGATCAAAAAAGAATTAGGTGATCTAATGTTGCATTTGGTCTTTTATGCTAAAATCGGAAGTGAAAAAAATGCTTTCACAATGAGCGATGTTCTAAATGGGATCTGTGAAAAGTTGATCAGTCGTCACCCTCATATATATGGAGATGTTGTGGTTACAGATGCTGAGGAAGTAAAGGCTAATTGGGAAAAATTAAAATTAAAAGAAGGCAATGAGTCAGTTCTATCCGGAGTGCCAAGGTCACTTCCTTCTTTAGTAAAAGCCTCAAGAATTCAGGATAAAGCAAAAGGGGTTGGATTTGATTGGGAACGTAAAGAGCAAGTATGGGAGAAAGTTGAAGAGGAGATCCATGAGTTCAAAGTGGAAGTGGAGAAGGGCTCGGATAAAATAGAAGATGAATTCGGGGATGTATTGTTTTCCTTGATAAATTATGCGCGATTTATCGATGTAAATCCGGACGATGCTTTAGAAAGAACGAACAAGAAATTTATAAAGCGCTTTCAATATCTGGAATCAGAAGCTAAAAAAATGGGTAAAGAACTCTCAGCTATGAGCCTTGATGAAATGGATGTATATTGGAATAAAGCGAAAGAACTTTAAATAAGATAAGAATTCGAAGCACGAAGAGAAAATTCTACTTTAGGTATTCTGAAATCAATAAAAAAAACCGTCATTGATCTTTGATCGATGACGGTTTAACTATCTTAATGAAAAATTCTTAATGAGAAGAAAGATATTCCGCTACTCCTTCATGAGATTCTTTCATTCCTTCTTTTCCTTTTTGCCAATTTGCAGGACAAACCTCTCCGTTTTCTTCATGAAATTGTAAAGCGTCAACCATACGGATAGCTTCTCCAACATTTCTTCCTAATGGAAGGTTATTTACAATTTGATGTTGTACGATTCCATCTTTATCGATAAGGAAAAGTCCACGGTAAGAAACCATATCACCGGAAGCGATTAGTTTACCATTGTCATCATAATCATATTCACCTGTAAGGACATCGTAGGCATCTCCAATCGTTTTGTTTGTATCGGCAACGATCGGATAAGTAACTCCTTTAATTCCACCCTTATTCTTATCCATTGTTAACCATCCCCAATGTGATTGTTCTGTATCTGTAGAACAAGCTACTACTGCGACATTTCTCTTTTCAAATTCTCCTAAAGCTTCTTGAAAAGCGAATAACTCGGTAGGACAAACAAAAGTGAAATCTTTTGGGTAAAAGAAGAATAATACGTGTTTTTTACCTAAATATTGATCTAATGAAAAATCATCAACGATTTGAATTCCATTTATCACCGCTTTTGAACTAAATGAAGGTGCTTTTTTACCAACTAATACTGACATGATCTTATTGTTTTAATTAAGCTACAAAACTAATCTAAAACTAGCTCTTTTGGCAATTTCAAGCCTAAAAGATCAATTATAAATAATTATAAAGCTATAAGAAATACTGATAGTACAAAGCCAAGAATAATCGCAATGAGTTTAGCGAAGTTAATACTGTGCGTATCGGAACTTTCAAAAATGATGGTCGTTCCAACATGGATGAAAATACCAACCACTACAGCCATTATTTGCTCCGATCGAAGAGGAAATGACTCATGAAAATAATAGCCATATATAAAACCTAATGGCGACATGATCGCAAATATGATGATTTGAACAATTACTTTTTTATTGTTTTTATATTGATTAATTAATAGGCTTGTGAGTACGATAGCGATCGGTAATTTATGCAAAACAATACCCAGTAGAAACGAATGGTTTTCATTTAAATGAGTCAGATCAGCCATTCCTAAAGGAATCCCTTCTAAAAAAGCATGAAGATAAAGACCAATTAATACACCGCTCAAGGATGTGTTTTCATGAATATGTGCATGTCCATGCTCTATCCCCCGAGAGAAATAATCGAGAAGTACTTGAATAAAAAAGCCTAATAAAATAAGTAAACCGATGTTTTTAGCATCCGAATGGTAGATTTCAGGTAAAATATGTAAAAAGACAATTGAAAGCAGATAAGCTCCACTAAAGGTAAGCAGCAGCTTTAAGTGTTTCTTGATCCCCCCAATAGAAAAAACGAGAAGGGCACCGATTATTGGTATGATAGTGAGTATAAATAAATCTATTTTCACAATTATTTCTTTTTGCAAATAAGGATTAAGCGATCTGATCTTTCCTCATCAAAAGGATTCATATTATAGTCACCAAAAATACCTTTTATTATAAACCCTGATTCCTGTAGCATCGATTTAAAATCATTCAAGCAAAAGGCCTGTACTTTTTCGGTGAATTGAAATTGCACTCCGGCATCCTCAAAGCGTATCTCTTTAATGATCATATCGTTTTCGACTTTTCTTTCGATGGAAAAATCAAGTCCTTCCACTCGTTTGCATTCTTTTTCAATCAAAGTATCAATGATCTTTGAAACATTTAAGAAATCGATAACAAAGCAACCCTCTTTATCGAGCATTTTATAAGCAGAAGATAAAACGTTAATATTATCATTTCTATTTGTGAAATAACCAAAGCTGGTAAACAGATTAAAAATACAATTAAAATGAGCTCCTTCAATGGGTTCACGCATATCTTGAACAAGAAAATGAAGATGATCACTTTCGTATTTCTTTGCCCATTCGATACTTGATGGCGATAGATCTGCTCCTGTAACGTTAAATCCTAAAGAACTTAAAAAACGACTATGACGACCTCTTCCACATGCTAGATCTAATATCTCAGCTTGTTCAGGAGCTTTTATTTTATTCAATAAATTTCTTAAAAAGGACTGAGCCTCAACGTCATTCCTGTCCTTATATAATTTATGGTAATAAGGGGAATCAAACCAAGTTTTAAACCACTCCGAGTTCTTTGAAACGTTTTGCATATTATATACGTTTAATAAACAAAACTATGTGAAAAAGCATTCTTATGATTCATAAATGGTGTTATTTAATTAATCAATTTGTGTTTGGAAATATACGTCTAGAAATTCCATCTATTTAATATGTCAAAAATTAGCAGTACCGGTTTGTTCGAAATTTACGAAGATTTAAAAAAGAGAAATATAATACTTTCTTTTAATGGGGATATTACTCCGGATTTATTGACTTCGATCTTATACGTTATTGAACAAAAGTTGGATAGGTATGATGAGACAACAAAAATAAAAAGAAAGGTTTTTAATGTTTTAGTTGAATGTCTTCAGAATCTTTATCATCATTCTGATGAAGATCTTGAAGAAGAAATCATCATCGAAGAAAGTGAGAAAAGTAAACCTTCAGTTATTGTAATGGTTGCTAAGAATAGCGATGGCTATAATATCCTTACCGGAAATATGATTCCAAGTGAAAATGTAGGAACACTTAAAAATAGGTTAGAAGAAATTAATGATTTATCTAAAGATGAACTAAAAGAATTATATCTTGCAACCTTAACCGACGGAAAGAGATCACGTAAAGGAGGTGGAGGTCTTGGATTTCTTGAAATTGCAAGAAAGTCAGGAAGGAAATTGGAATTTGGAATTGTCCCTTACAATGATCAAAATTCGTTTTTTAGTTTGAATGTAAAAATTGATCAATAGTTTATATAGTTATGAAAGACCTAGTAATTAAAGGTGAAGCGAAGACCCCAACAATTAATTTTAATTTTCTAAATGGCGAGTTATTAATTTCGGGAAGATCAATTCCTGAAAATTCTGTTGAATTTTACGAGCCTGTCATTGCTTGGTTAGATGAATATAAATCTTCAAATGCCGGAGCTTTAAAAATTGATATTAAGCTCGAGTACTTTAATACTTCTTCTTCAAAATGTATTTTAGACCTTTTTAAAAAACTTGAAGAGTTAAAGGAAGTGGCGAAGGAAGTGAATATAAATTGGTACTATGAGTCAGATGATGAGGATATGGAAGAAGCCGGACAGGATTTTCAGGCTATCATTAATGTTCCAATGAAATTGATCTCTGTTGAAAGTCTCTGATTAAATTTAATCAGAACCCTAATTTGATAATTTATGTCAGAGTTAAGCCTTTTTTTAAAAGGCTTTTTTTCTATTAGAGGATTCTCTATTTATTAAAGATACTTTCAATTTTTTGACCTACCCATTTCCCGATGCGGTTAAATGCATTTGTAAATAAGGTGATCCCAAATAGTAAGGTAAGCATCCAAATAACAAGCGTATTTGCCCATAAGGTAGGCACCCACTGTCCGAATAAACGCTTATACGGCGAATAGAAATGCGAATTTAGAAAGGTGCTTGTATAGGGCTTAATATAGATGTAATCTTTCTTAGATATTAATCTACCTTCGAACTCCTGGATAAAGGTTGTGGTATTACTATTGGTCAAAAAAGTGTTTAAATTATCATTGCTATAAGCATCCTTAAAATCGATAAATTTTTCTTTACCCATCTGTTCTTCATAACTGATGATAATGTTATCCTTTTTCCGATTATTCCGATTATAGATTTTATTATAATGCTTCCCAATTTTTTCTAATAATGCATAGGTTTCATTATAAACATCCATTGTAAATTTTTTGGCATTCAAATTTGAACCATCAAATTCAAAATCTAAAAATTTACTTTCAGATTCCAAGGCATTTCTTACAATACCCAAATCATAATTAAGCTTGTTGGTCGATCCTTTGTCATCTGGATTTTGAATAGCACGTTTTGCGCTTCTTAAATGATTTCCAACCACATCTTTCCAGCTCCCTTTTTTATAATTGGCAAATTTTAGTTTGCTTTCAAGTGGATAGAATTTCTTTTCATATTCATTGTCTATGAATTGATTTACAGCCAATGCTTCGTATGCCCATCTTGAGGTCATTATATTCCCAATAATTGGAACACCATTCTGGGAGGCAAAAAGTGGATTTAATTTATCGAATTTCACTATAACTCCACTAAATAATAATTGAGGAATAATAATGATCGGGATAATGATGTAGATCACTTTTACCGATTTGAGTGATGCCGAAATATTTAATCCAAGAATATTGGCAAAGGCACTTGCGCTAAACAATACAACCCAATAGGGAAATATCATTCCTTTTATTCCAAGAATTAAATTTCCAAGAATCACAAAACTTAAAGTCTGAAGTAAGGAGATGATAAATAATATCGAAATCTTGGCAAAGAGATAACTTCCTTTGCTTAAATTAAGGAAAGATTCACGTGTCAAAATCTTTTTATCGCGGATAATTTCCTCAGCGCTAACTGTAAGTCCGATAAAAATAGCAACGATCACCGACATAAAAATGAATACCGGTATATTTTCATTTAATCTGAAATTATAAACTGCTTCTGACTCACCACCTGTTTGCACAAAACGAAGAAACCAGGCTAAAAACACGGCTAATAGCGGGGCTTCAAGAGAGTTGATGATCATGTACTGTCTATTGGCAAGTTTTGTCAGAACATCACGAACAGCAAACACTTTAAATTGGTTTAATTTACTTGGAACTTTGAAGATATTTTTCGGCAATTTTGTTTTTTCAACCTTTTTGCCACTATTTTCATTGCCCGTTTTTTCCAAGTAGATCTTGTTCCAGTCTTCGGCACTTTTCTTCCTTATTTCTGTAAAATTCCCATCTTCATCAACTATATTCGACTCAATAATATTGAATATTTGTTCGGGATTTACATTACCACAAGTAGGGCATTCGCTCTCTTCGCAATTTGCATGACCAATTACCCTTTTAAAATAAACGATCGATTCAACCGGGTTCCCTTTATATACAGGATATCCTCCTTGATCAAGAATCAATAGATCATCGAACATTTTAAAAATATCTGAACTTGGCTGATGAATCACTACAAATACCAACTTGCCCTTTAAAGCGAGTTGTTTTAGTAAATCCATAATATTTTCAGAATCCCTGGAAGATAATCCGGAGGTAGGTTCATCAACAAATAAAACTGCCGGCTCGCGAATAAGCTCTAAGGCGATGTTTAATCGTTTCCTTTGCCCTCCGCTTACCGTTTTGTCAAGCGGACTCCCGACTTTTAAATTTCGTGCTTCGAATAGGCCTAATGAACGTAAAGTCTCATTAACCTTTTCTATTATGGTGATCTCATCTAAATTTCCAAAACAAAGTTTGGCATTATAAAAGAGATTTTGAAAAACGGTCAGCTCATCAAATAAAAGATCATCTTGGGCTACATATCCGATCAATCCTTCTATTTGAGATTTATCATTATGTATATCGTAGCCATTGATCAATACCTGTCCACCTGTTGGCGGATTATTT
>JAHECK010000188.1 GCA_024641785.1 Flavobacteriales bacterium
TGGATATCGGGTACTGATCAATTCGGCCATGGCCATGGCTACTTTTTTAGCAGGAGTAATTCGGTCTTCGCCATAGAGGATCATCGAGTGACTGATATCTATCATCAAGACAGTGCTCATCTGCGCCTTGAATTGAGTTTCTTCTACTACCAGATCGTTTTCATTCAGATTGAATGTATCCATTCCATGATTGATCTGGGCATTTTTCAAGCTCTCCGTCATTGAGATCTGTTCAAGGGCATCGCCATAGCGGTATTCCCTGAATTCGCCCATATGTTCATCTCCTTTACCAACGCTGGTAGTCTTATGATCACCCGAACCAAATCGTTTTAATTTTCCGAAGATATGATCGAGCGCCTGCTGGCGTATAGCCCGTTCTGTTTTTTGTGTTATTTCCAATCCGCCATTTCCATCCGGATCGATATTTTCTTTTAAAAAACCTTTCTTTTTAAGATCTTCCTTAAAATCTTCCAGTGTGTAATTTTCATCTGTTAAGGAATATGTTTTGTCTAATTCCTTTAACCAATCCAGGGCTTCGTCGACATCTCCGGAGGTGTAAGTGATCAATTCCTTAAAAATGTCAAATAGTTTATCGAAGGGACTTTGAAAAGGAGCCTCATAGTTTTTAAAAACAAATCCTTGTCTGATATTCCTTGTTTTCATGCCTTGAAATTACTCAATTTTAAAATCACTAAAAGCAAATAATACACTTTTAACACTTATTATTTCGGTGAATAAAAAAGGCGCTAAAATTAATTAGCACCTTCTTTATTTGTCCTTGTTTGTTTGTTTGATGCTATTATTGCGTCACAAGATTTACCGATAAAGTAAATTCATCGTAGATCGTTTTATCTCCCAGGTTATCAAAGAAACTACCTGATCCATATCTAACGTCATATTTTGATCGGTCAACGATGATATTCGTGTTTGCCACTATCACACCATCAGTATTGATCAAAGTAGCAGTAAAGGTGATAGGATTTGTTATACCTTTAATTGTAAGATCAGCCGTTACATTATACACTCCGTTTTTTGCTGTTTCTTTTACGCTTTTGATCTTTAAGGTAGCTTCAGGGAATTTTGTAACTCCGAAAAAATCATCAGATTTTAAGTGTCCTTCTAATTTACCTTTGTACTCGCCATCCAAATCGGTATTTTCAAGAGAAGTCATATCAATAACAAATTCTCCTCCTTTTAATTTTCCGTCTTTTAATTCCAGCGTTCCATTGCTGAGCTTAATTGTTCCGGTATGCTCTCCGGTTACTTTTTCACCTTTCCAATCGATAAGGCTTTTTTCGGTGTTAACAGTTACATTTCCGTCTGTTACAGGTTCTTTAGCATTTGCCAGTGTTAAAGAGAATATGGCAATTGCCATCATAGTTGTTGCTTTTTTCATTGTTTTTAGTTTTTAATGTTTGTTTCGTTTAATTATGTTTTAACTTATTTTGTTGTAACAAATAATTGCTTAAAAATTTTTAAGATCTCAATTTATCAAGTAGATCACTCAGTTTCAAAGCTTCTTGGTCCGTTAATTTATTTTTCATTCCGGATTCAATTTTTTCCATCTCTCCGGTTATAGTATTTAGGTAGTCAATCCCTTCTTTCGTAATAATAACATCAACTTTCCGTCTATTCTTCTCACAAACTTTGCGATCTACTAATCTCATTTTGATCAATTTATCGATCAGTCTGGTAAGATCGGGAGCTTTATCTAGCATTACTTCTTTGATCTCACCGGGAGAGGAAACATCCGGATATTTTCCTTTCAAAATACGAAGAACATTATAATGTTGTGCTTTTAAATCATAGTTATCAAAAAAAGTGCGTTGATGATCTTTTAGCCAATTGCTTGTGTACAATAGATTTATTAGGGCCATGTCCTGGTTAGACTTAAATTTCTGTTGTTTTATGGCTTCTGAAATTCGCATATTTTGTTATCACTATTATTGTGGCAACAAATATACTATAATTTTTTAATTACAAAATAATAAATTCAAAAAAAAATAGGGGAGAGGAAATCGCTTATAATAATATCAAAATTCACCATCTATCATAATGGATTGAAAGTCTATCTTTTATAATATTAAACTTTAGTATCTTCACGACCTTAAAATCATTATTTATTAATATCCTTAACATCTTAGCATGAAAAAGCTTATATATTCCTTACTTATTTTCGCCTTCTTTTCCTGTCAACTGGAAAAGGAGAAAGAAATTTCTTACGTATTAATTTCAGGAACAGTCCTTAATCCCACAGGTGATGTTGTTCAGATCTCTTCGAAAGATTTTAAAATTGAACTTCCCTTAAATGAAGAAAATTCATTCTCAGATACCTTATGGATCGAAAATTCCGGTTATTACAGTTTTAGAGCCGGTCGAGAATCGAGTGCGATGTTTTTAACAAAAGGCGACAATATTCAATTGAGTGTTAATACGGAAGAATTTGATGAAAGTATTTCCTATACCGGGAAAGGATCAGAGGCAAATAATTACCTTGCTAAAAAGTACCTTCAGTCAGAACTCAATACACCTTCTTTTGATGAATTCTTTTCAAAAGACGAGGCTGAATTTTCTTCATTAAACCAATCTTTATATGACCAGGAGATGGAGCTGCTACTTTCTTCCAATATCGCAGATAAGCATTTTGTTGAAATGGAAATGAAAGCGCTTAAATATGATTATTTGGCAAATTTAAGTGCCTATGAAGAATACCATCTTTATCTTACTAAGGATGAAAGTTTTGTAGTCAGTGATGAATTATATGACCCGTTAACAGGATTGGATTTCACAAATGAAGCGGATTATAATGATTTTCCAAGTTATAGAAGTCTTGTTAGCAATCATTATGTTACCGATATAAGTGATATGGATGGTTTAGATTCAACCTTTATCCGTATCGATATGATCCCAAGCGCCACGATAAAGAATGATCTTTTAAATAGTTTCCGTTATGAGTTTTCCCCTGCGCATCCTTATCTGGAACATTTTTATGCTTTAATGATGCAAGTTTCCAGTGATGAAGAATTCAAGATAATGCTAACCGAGAAATTTGAAAAATATGAGAATTTAACGAGTGGGAATACATCTCCCAGCTTTGCCTATCCTACTAAAGATGGTAATGTGATCTCCCTAGATGATCTTAGAGGAAAATATGTATATGTGGATGTTTGGGCTACCTGGTGCGGACCATGTAAACGCGAAATACCCTACTTAAAGGAACTGACTTCTGATTATAAAGGAAAGGATATAGCCTTTGTCAGTATCTCAATCGATGAAAGAAAAGATTACGATAAGTGGATCGCCATGCTGGCGGATAAGGAAATGGAAGGGATTCAGTTGTTTGCTGATAAGGACTGGAAGTCGGATTTTGTTCAGGCCTATGCTATTGAAGGAATTCCGCGCTTTATTCTGATCGATAAAGACGGTAAGATCATTTCTGCAGATGAAGCCCGACCAAGTGAACCGAAATTAAGGGAAAAATTCAACGAGCTTTTATAAAGTTATTAATATTCTGTAGAGTAAGCCTGCTAATGTTTAGCAGGCTTTTTTATTAGTATTTATTTGACCTCAATACTTCCATATTTGAAAGATTTGGAAACGTTAATCATCCTGACTTCGTAAAAATGATGTACAAATAGTATTTACATACTTAATATACCTCATTATGGAACAAGTTTTACACAGCCATTCGAGTCTTATCAGAAAAGTTTTTGGAGCAGTTTTAATGACTTTGCTTGCTATTTCAATAAAAGCACAGGATTTGGAGCTTAGCAATAAATTCATGGATCCCATGCTGCTTGACTGCGGAAATTTCAGAACACAAACACAAGGGGGATGGGGAGCTGAAGCACAAGGAAATAATCCCGGTGTTTATCGTGATCTTCATTTTGAAGCGGCCTTTCCGAATGGACTTAGTATTGGATGTGATTTCACCTTAACATTGACTTCCAGTCAGGCGGTGCAAGACTTTCTTCCTTCCGGAAGTACTGCTATTTCATTG
>JAHECK010000189.1 GCA_024641785.1 Flavobacteriales bacterium
CTTTGCGTACCTTAATGGCTGTTTAACCACCTATGTATGCAAATCAAGAAATATGCAGCAGCGGATTTAGAAAGAAGGAAGAGTACTTTTTTTTCCATAGGCTTACTTTTGGTTTTAGCGACCATCTATTGTTTATTTGAATTCAAATTTTATGAAATTGAAGATTCCGAATTAGGTAAACTTCATTTAGATCTAATAGAAGCAGAGGTTGTTCCTGTCTCTCAACAATTGCCACCTCCGCCACCTCCGCCGCCTCAGGCAACAACCCAAATAGAGATCGTTTCTAATGATGAAGAAATTGCTGAGGAACTTGAAATCGCAGATCTTGATATTGATGATGATTCCCAAGTTGAAATGCTTGTTTCTGAATATATAGCTGAAGCTCAAGAAGAAATAGAAGAAGAGGAGATATTTACTATCGTAGAGAAAATGCCTGAATTTCCAGGGGGTATCCAAGCTTTATTTTCTTATTTAGGTAAAAATATCGAGTATCCTGATCTTGCAAAAGATGCTAAAATTGAAGGGAAAGTCTATATTACTTTTGTAGTTAATAGTAAAGGAGAAATTGACAATGTTATGGTTTTGAGAGGTATTGGTGGAGGTTGCGATGAAGAAGCAGTTCGTGTTGTTAAAAGCATGCCTACATGGATTCCCGGTAAACAAAGAGGCAAGTCAGTAAAAGTCCAATATAATTTACCTATTAACTTTATCCTGAAATAACAAGCATTTTTTAAGAAGCGAGCTGTTCAGCTGATGGCGCTATGTATAACTTGTTTTGAATAGGTTTAAAATGACTTCGTAAAATACTCCAGCGCTCAGGATTTTTATTTAATAGATGTGAAATTTTAGAAGCATGCTTGCGAATGGCGTCTGAGATCGCTGCAGCACTTATTGGAGGCTGTAAGTTCATGCCTATATTACTTCCGGTAATGCTTTGTTGTTCTTTTAAAAGCAGCGAGGCAGCCTCTTCATATCGATCTAACATTGTGATAGTACGCTGATATCTAATAGCTATTTGATTGTTGACTTCTTCTTGTCTAATGACATCATTAGTGATAATGTGTGAAGCCTCGATGCTTATTTGATCTTTATTGCTTGTCTCGTTCAATGCAATTATAAGCGCCTTCCTAAGTACCTTTTCTATTTGATCAAAGTCGTTGAAGTGTTTTGCTAAATAGATAAGCGCTTCTTCTTTCCATTCGATATGAAATTCATCTATGTTTAAAAGACGCAATATCATTTTATTCGCAATCGATCTAATGAGAGTAAACTGACTTTCTCTTAATTCACTTAACTCTTTATTCAAATCATTCTCATGATTTTGTTTATTTTGAGTATGTGCTCTTATAATTTCATCAATTGATGCATCCTGTTCGATCTGCTTGCGGATCACATCTAAATTTCTGACATATACTGATGCGAGTGAATGTTTTAATTCGGTACTTAATTTTTGAGGTTTTCCCGACATCCTGAAAACACTTTCTTCGTTTTTAAAATAGATCAATAAAAGATCACTATTTCCATCGTGCTGATTGGCAAAACGAAGGAGTAAGGTGTGGTTCTTAAACTCACCGCTTATTTTTAGCTGGTCTTCACTGTGACTTCCAATTAATAACTCTTGATCGATCCAGGTAAAACGTGCTCTTTGTTTACGGAAATTATCAAAGTCATTTATTTTCAATTTTTTAAAATCAAGAGGCTTAATTTCAATTATTTTATTTTCAAGATCACATTCAATTGCCTTGATCCCATGTAAGATCGGATCATAATAATAGGCAATAATTCGTGTAGCTCCCGGAAACAGTTCAATACTATTTCTCATTATGTGAGATAAGTAGTGCTTTTTATATGAAAATTGAAGGGCGGACATCGCTTAATTTAGTCAAGCAAGATACTTAATTAATTTAAGTTTATCAACTTGAAAATTAAGTTTTATTAAGTTAAGTGTTTTTATTGCTTAACTCTTTGTAAACATTAGGAATTATGACGTTTTATTTGCTGTGCAGACAATTAATAATTCTAGTTCTGAATAAAGATCATTAGATAAATTAAGTAAATCAAGTGTATGAAAGACGAATTTTGGAGTATCCGTAAAATGAGAGAAGATCAAAAAGCATCACAAACAAAAAACACCTATAAGGAAAAAGAGGAGGAAAGATCTATTGAGGTCAAGTATCAGACACGGCCTATTGAAAAACCATTTTTCGGTCAGATTATTCAAAAACTGCAGGTTTTTCTTGAAGAATGATCTGCTATTGAATGCCTTTATTTAAGTCACTTACTTTTACAAAAATACTTTCAAGAATTGAAAATTTAGGATCATCCTTAATTCCCGGTTTATTCCTATACTCATTTAAAAGCAGTAAAGATTCCAGTATTTTCTCTTCATTTAGTTCGCCTTCCGACTCTTCGATCACAGTTAAGCATTCGATCGCCTCATATAATGTCCCTTCTATTGCAATCTTTACAAAGGTATCGAGGTGATCGAGTCCGTTTATATTTGCAGTCCATATCATCGAAAGCAAGATCTGTCGAAATGAATTCGCTTTCATCTCTACTAAAGCATCCAGCATAATAGGGTGGGCAGCCGAGATCTTTATTCCGAATAATATTCTTTGAAGTACATCTCTTATCTCTTTATTTTCTTCCCTTACTCCAAGATCGATCATGGGTCGGATCAAGGAAGAATTTCCATTTTTTTCAATTTCCTCAAGCGCCTTTAAAACAATAGAAACATCCTTACTTTCTAAGGCTTTTATAAGCGTCTGATTCTTTTTACTTAGTTCTTTTTCGTTACTCATTTCACTATGACAAAATGACAATTAATATATTTAATATCTTGATAACCAGATGTATATTTGATTAAAGTAAAGTATAAGTTTAATATAAATTTACTTACAAAATTTTACTTTCAATTTGATTTCTTTCCGCTAAATAAGTCTCATAATCGCCTGAAAAAGCGCTTCTTTTTTGCATCACTTCAGTGTAATTTTCATTCACTCCGATCAGTAATTCGCAGACCTCTCTAACCGCATTTTCGCCTCCTTCATTGAAGGTGATATAGTCGGCTAATTTTTCGTTTTTAACATGATTGTAAAACAATGGAGATGCATAACGATTGATCATGATTCTTAATCCGGCTTTTTCTGCAACCGGAAGGTCCAGAACATCATCGAATACATACATCACTTCTTCTGGCTTTAATTTCAATCGTGAACACAAATCAGAAAACGCTTCTGCTTTATTCGCTTTTCCCATATAAACGATCGCAAAATGCTCACGTTGGGCAAAATGAAGTGCCGATTGATTATTTTGTCCGGTTATAATCCCATTGATTGCCTGCTGCTTATTGTTTTTTAGCCAATAGCTGAAGCGAAGCATGTTAACACCCATAGAATCGGCCTCAGTAAAATGACTCGTTACTTCATGGCCTTTGATTCCGGTATTAAAAACTCCGTCCCAGTCGAAAACAAAGGCTTTTACTTTTTGCCATTTCTTGACAAATAATGAAGAAGGGGAAACAAATTCCCCTCCAAGTTCTTCAAATAAATGTTTTAGATCTGTATTCATCGATATACTATCTGTTTTTTTCCAAATCCTGAATATCAAGCATACCTACAGCTTTGCCAACATTTGTAATAAGGATGGTATCCACCTGATGTTTTTTAAATAACTCATGAGCATTGTTCAACAATTCACCTCCATCAATACTGATCGGTTTTTTGTATTCAAACTCACCCATTTTCTTGTTAAGGATGTCTCTTCCACTAACAATTTTACGGCGAAGATCTCCATCGGTAAATACACCTAGCATTTTACCGTCGAGATCTTGAACCGTTACCGCTCCAAAGCCATACTCAGTCATTTTTACGATAGCTTCACTCAAAGGCATATCGGCATCAACAATAGGATTAACACCTCTCATGATGTCTTTTACCTTCATGGTCATCAATCGTGTATCTTGATAGAATTGATCTGTTCCAAGGGTTGTAAAG
>JAHECK010000190.1 GCA_024641785.1 Flavobacteriales bacterium
TGTTTCATTTAATGATACTTTGTTTTCACAAAAAGTAACCCATCAGGTAATACTTGCAGATCAGGATATTGTTGGTTTTGAAAGTTATACATTCTCACCTGATACTTTTTATGTTGAGTATGGAAATCATGCCGAAGCGAAGATCAGTTCTACTGCGGATAATACCGGAACGAAAGGATTTAAAATGAGTGGTTTTGAAGCTGAAATAGAGTCGATCAATTGGCCGGCAAACGAAAGTCAAAATTTCTCTTTAAACCCCCAGTATAATTCAAAAATCTGTTTTTGCGTAGATGCTACTGAATGGAATGATGTACGATTGGCTTTCGATATGAAACAATTGCACTCAGCATATTGGAATGAGGTATTTGGAGAAGACATGAACTTGTATTCGAGCTCGATGAGGATTTTAATAAACGGTTCGCAAATCGGAAGTCAATACCATCCAACTACATATGATGATGATCCCTACCTAACCTATTATGTTTATCTCGATGATTATGCTGGAAGCGATTTTGAGCTGTGTTTTCAAAGTAAAAACTTCCTAAGAAATGCCGAAGATCCGGTTCCGGGAAGCACAGGTGATAATACCTACCTTGACAATATTCGCTTCTTTGATGATGCTACGGTAGGTATTGAAGAAGAAAAACCATTGGAATTTGAGGTTTATCCAAACCCTAGTAATGGAACTTTCTATATTCAGCTGAATGACGGAAATGAGAATTACCAGATCTCAATTATGGATGCCTTAGGAAAAATTGTTTATTTAGATAATAGCAAAGCTGCTGCGGATAATAAATTTGAAATTTCAATGCAGGGTTTAACTCGAGGTATTTATGTCGTTCAGGTCAAAAATGATAGTTCAACTATAAGTAAACGTATTGTTATTCAATAAGAAAGGCAAATAATTATTTAAAAGTCCAATGATAAATGGAGATTTATCATTGGACTTTTTTTGTGTCAAATTATTATCCATTATTATCTTATATTAGTGAATACTTCAACTATTTGATCATGTATAAAAATTTTACGCTCCTTTTTCTGTTGTTTTTAAGTGCTTTTTCAATTGCTCAGCCACAGCCTCTTAACTCAAGAGTTTTTCCAAACTGGATGAAATTTGATCTTTCAAAAGACAAAAGTCCAGAAAATGTAATAAAAGACAGGCAGACAGAATTCGGACTGAGTGAAAATGAAGAACTGATCCTTCAAAAACAAACGAGGGATGCATTGGGGATTACCCATTTTAAGTACCATCAATATCATGAAGGGGTTAAAGTAGAAGGCGGCGATTTTCTTTTTCATGTAAGTGATAAAGAAATATGGGCAAATGGAAGATTAGTATATGGAATTACTGCTCCGGCTAGCCCTGCAATTTCTGAGGCTCAGGCCTTGGAAAAGGCCCTCATTTATTTTGGAGCCGATAAGTATTATTGGGAAGAGGAGGCTAAAGAAGATCTTATTAAGTATTTAAAACAAGATGAAAATGCCTCTTTTTATCCAAAGGGCGAATTGATCTATGGATCTGAGAAACATGGACAAGAAGGGAAGGAGTATCGCTTAGTCTGGAAATTTGAGATCTATGGCTTAAACGAAAAGCAACGTGAATTTGTTTACGTAAATGCGATTACAGGTGCGATCCAATATACTATAAGTGGGGTAGAAACAGAAGCAGCGGAAGGGAGCGCACTAACGCGCTATCATGGAGAACAAAATATTACAACGGATTCTATTGGCGAAACGCTATTTCACTTATATGATGAAACCAGAGGAGGTGGTATTGTTACTTATGATAATAATGAAAGCGAGGATATTACTGAGGCGATCCATTTTGAAGATGATGATAATTATTGGGACAATGCCAATACAGAAATGGATGAAGCGGCGGGAGATGTGCACTGGGGAATGGAAATGGTTTATGACTATTATTTAACTCAACACGGAAGAAATTCTTATGATGACAATGGAGCCCCAATTGTTACTTATGTCCATTATGGAAATAATTATTTTAACGCCTTCTGGTTAGGGATCTATGGTGCTTTTGGAGATGGAACCGGAAATCCATTAACTTATATCGATGTAGTTGCACATGAGTTTACACATGGTGTCACAAAATATTCTGCCGGATTGATCTATTCATACGAAACAGGAGCTTTAAATGAATCTTTCAGCGATATTATGGGAACTTCAATTGAATTCTATGCCTTTCCCGATGGTGCGAGCTGGGATGTGGGAATTTTGAATTTTACTTTTAGAGATATGGCCAATCCAAATGCTTACGGACAACCCGATACTTATCTTGGGTCCTTTTGGGCAACCGGGAGCGCCGATTATGGTGGAGCTCATACCAATAGCGGGGTGCAAAATTATTGGTTCTATTTATTAAGTGAGGGTGGAAGCGGAGTAAACGATAATGGAGATGCCTATACGGTTGAAGGAATAGGAATAGAGAGCGCAGCAGATATCACTTATAGAAATTTAACAAGTTATTTAACAAGCACTTCTACTTATCAGGATGCTCGCCAAGGTGCTATTCAAAGTGCAATTGATCTTTATGGAGAATGTTCTAATGAAGTTTTACAAGTGATAAAAGCATGGCATGCAGTGGGCTTAGGAAGCAATTCCTATTCGAAGGATCTTGAATTATTATCGGTTGTTTCACCCCAAAACAATTGTAATCTGGATGCAGAGGAAATCGTTGAAATAAGTATTAAATACAATCACTCCGGTTGCGATGAAGTGATTAGCGCCGGGACAAGCGTGGATTTTTTTTATCAAGTGGATAATAATGACCCTGTATCAGAAATTTTTGTATTTGTTGAAGATTTAAATGAGGGAGATGTATTCGGCTATGCATTTGACCAGAGTATTTCTTTGCCCGAGATCGCTAATGAATACGAATTAAATGTTTGGATGGAATTTACTAATGACGAATTCGCTTTTAATAATGAATTGGAAACTTACATTATTGAAAGAAAATTTGATCATGGAGCAAGCAATATGGGTTTTGAAAGTTTATCAAACTCTCGTGATTCTATTTATATAACCAAAGGAAAATACGCGCAAGCCAAAATAAGCACTTCTGCAGAAAATACCGGAAACAGGGGTTTTTTGTTTAACGCTTTCAATACCACTTCATTTTTGGTGAATTTCGCTGAAACTCCGGATAGTAATTTTACTCAGAACCCTGAATATATTGGAAAATTGTGCTTTTGTGTGGATGCGCAGGAATGGGATAATGTGAGTCTTTATTTTGATATGAAACAAACCTATTCCATGCATTATTTAACGAATTGGGGGAATGATTCAAGCGAATATGCTAGTAGCATGCGCATGCTAATCAATGGAGAACAATTCGGAGAACAATTCCACCCTACAACGAATCAGGATGATCCCTATCTTACTTATAGCTACTCTCTTGATCAATTAGCAGGAACATATTTTGAATATTGTTTTCAAAGTAAGAATTATGTTAATTCTGGTGCTGATCCTATTGTTGGAAGTCCGGGAGATAATACCTTTCTTGATAATGTTCGCTTTGTGAATGAAGAAGTGCTGTCTGTGGTCCTTCCGCAGCCGATCTCATTTAGCATCTTTCCAAATCCAAGTAATGGTAAGCTTAGTATTGTAAGTGAAAGGTCATTTGATGATGCCCGAATAACGATTTTAGATGCAATGGGTAGATTAGTTTATAGCGAGAATAAGGGTCTTATTGCAAACGAATCGTTGGACTTAAACGTTTCTCAATTTTCGAAAGGTGTTTATACGCTTCGTTTAAAGACCATTGAAGGGGAAAGCGTTCAACGACTACTTATTCAGTAGATCGATCTCTGCATAATTTATAGCAATCATCAAAAAGGGATTGGATAGCTGGTTTCACCGCATTCGCCTGCATCGCCCACGTTAATCGATGGTCCTTTATTTCTTTATAATTAATCTCGATATATTGTGACATATTACCGGGA
>JAHECK010000004.1 GCA_024641785.1 Flavobacteriales bacterium
TGAAGAAGATAACCAATATGAACTGACTAAGTTTGTAAGTGTGGTCTCTTCTTTAAATCACCCACCAAAAGAACATTTTGATATTCTCGCTGAAAATATCAGAATTGCCAGAGCCGAAGGTTTTGAAAGTTTACTTTCTAAGCATCTTGTTAAATGGGAAGAAAAATGGAATTGGAGCGATATTTTGATCGAAGGTGATATTAGCGCTCAACAAGGAATTCGCTTTAATATCTTTCAATTGAATCAAACCTATACAGGTGAAGATGCCCGATTAAATATAGGCCCAAAAGGGTTTACAGGAGAAAAATATGGAGGCTCTACCTATTGGGATACTGAAGCCTATTGCATTCCTTTCTACCTTAGCACATCCGATTCCAGTGTCGCCAGAAATCTCGTCCTTTATCGCTATAATCATCTTGAAAAAGCGATAGAAAATGCAAAAAAATTAGGCTTTTCAAATGGAGCCGCACTATATCCAATGGTAACGATGAATGGCGAAGAATGCCATAACGAATGGGAAATTACCTTCGAAGAAATTCATCGGAATGGAGCCATCGCACATGGAATTTATGATTATATACGCTATACGGGAGACGAAAACTATTTAGTTGATTTCGGCTTAGAAGTTTTAATTGGAATTGCCCGATTCTGGTCTCAGCGTTTTAACTGGTCCAAAGATAAAAAGGCCTTCGTAATGCTTGGAGTTACCGGTCCGAATGAGTACGAAAACAACGTAAACAATAATTTTTACACCAATTATATAGCGCGATGGTGTTTAAAATATACCCTGCAAAGTATTGATAAATGTCAAATTCTGGATGCTAATAAAACAAAAGCCCTTTTCAAAAAACTTTCCTTTACGGATGAAGAAGTTAAGCAATGGAATTCGATTATAAAGGCCGTTTATTTTGCCAGAGATGAGAAAAATGACCTTTTTTTACAGCAAGAAGGCTTCCTTGATAAGGAAATCATCCCTGTATCAAATCTTGATTCGTCTAACCTTCCTCTTGTCGACCATTGGTCATGGGATCGTATTTTAAGATCCTGTTATATTAAGCAAGCGGATGTGCTTCAGGGAATGTACTTTTTTGAAGATGAATTTGAAGTGGAAACGATCAAACGTCATTTTGATTTTTATGAACCAATTACCGTTCATGAATCTTCCCTTTCACCTTGTGTCCACTCCATCATCGCGGCTAAAATCTCTTATCCTGATAAAGCATACGAATTCTATTTGCGAACCGCACGCTTGGATCTTGACGATTATAATCACGATACGGATGACGGCTGTCACACGACTTCAATGGCCGGTACTTGGATGTCGATCGTTCAAGGATTCGGCGGAATGAGAATCGGTGAGAATAAAGTGATTTTCAATCCATTTTTGCCAAAAGAATGGACTTCCTATCGATTTCATGTTGTTTATAGATCGACACGATTAAGAGTTGAAGTCAATAAAAATGAAAGCAAAATAAGTCATTTAGCAGGTCCTGAAATAAGCATCGTTTTACATAATAAAGAACACACACTTTCTCAAAATGCTGTGATCCTTTCAAAATAAGCTCAGTATGAAAATTAAAATACTCTTATTTCTATTTGTCATTCAAACACTGGCCTGCAATCCGGTTAAAAAAGAGTATTTAATTGGAATACCGGAATCTCCGGCGATCATAGGATTAGCTAGTCCATTTCAATTAGGAGGAGATCGATCTTATTTTCTCCAAAGCGAGTATTTTATTCCTTCCATGGCGGATAGTTTAATAGCACCTGAAGGCATTTCTATTCTTCTGAAAGGAGATACGGTTTTCTTAGAGGGAAATATCATCGATGCCATTTCGGGAATGAAGGCATATAAAGATGGATTTTCCTATTTCATTCCTCTATTAAAATCAAAGAAGGTCAATTTCCACTATACTTTTAAAGCTGCTGAAAACGAATACCAAAAAGTAACTATAAGAGGGAGTTTTAATGCCTGGAATGGAGAATCCACGCCACTAAAATTTAATAATGGGATTTGGGAAGTAGATCTCTCACTTTCCCCGGGCGAATATGAATATCTTCTGGTGGTCGATGGAAAGGATCTGATCGATCCGAATAATGGTGTAAAAAAAGACAATGGAATTGGAGGATTTAATTCGATAATAAATATAAAGCAAGAGGATCCCAACAAAATTCCAAGTTTACTCACTTCAAATTTTAGTGAAGATCAAATAAGCTTAGTTAATTCCATTCCGGGGGCAAAGATCATTGGGCTTTGGGAGAATTTTCAAATTGAAAATTCAAAAATCGAAGTGAAAGGCGATATAATCACTGTTGAAATTCCTGAAGAAGCAAAACAAATGAATCGATCGGTTTTAAGAATATGGGCTTATACTGATGAAGGTCTTTCAAATGATATTTATATTCCACTAAGCAAGGGTAAACCTATCGTAGCCGCAGATCAACTTCAACGTATGGACAAGCATGCAATGATGATGTATTTTCTATTAATTGATCGTTTTAGTGACGGAGATTCGACAAATGATTTTCCGGTAGATGATCCTTCGATTCTAGCAAAAGCAAACTATTATGGAGGTGATCTGCAGGGAGTCATCGACAATTTGAATTCAGGTTATTTTGAAGATCTGGGGATAAATACAATCTGGTTATCTCCCATTACATTAAACCCCGAGGGAGCTTATGGACTATATCCCACTCCTTATACAAAATTTTCGGCCTACCATGGTTATTGGCCTATTCGTTCTACAGTAGTCGATTATCGTTATGGGACTATGGATTTGCTTAAAGAACTCATAAAACTAGCTCACGAAAAAGAGATGAATGTATTGATCGATTATGTAGCGAATCATGTTCATCAGGAACATCCGATCTATATAGAACACCCCGATTGGGTAACCGATCTGTATTTACCCGACGGAAGTTTAAATACCGAACGCTGGGATGATCATCGTCTTACCACCTGGTTCGATACCTTTTTACCTACCCTTGATCTAAGTCGGATGGAAGTAGTCGATCCGATGACTGATTCTGCACTTTTTTGGTTAAAAGAAGCTGGTTTAGATGGATTTCGACACGATGCGACCAAGCATATTCCGGAAATTTTTTGGGAAACGCTTACCCATAAAATAAAAACAGAGATCATCATCCCGGAACAAAGAGACATTTTCCAGATTGGGGAAACTTATGGAAGTAAGGGTTTAATAAATAGCTATATCGGGACAGGAAAACTCGATGCTCAATTTGATTTTAATGTCTATGATGATGCCGTGGTCACTTTTGCACGAAAAGACCTCCCTTTTGATCGCTTGGAAAAAGGACTTAAAGAAAGCTTTTCAATTTATGGTTACCATAATTTGATGGGATATATCTCCGGAAATCAAGATCGAAGTCGTTTTATTTCTTTTGCATCCGGTGACATTCGCTTTGATGAAAATCAAAAATTAGCCGGTTGGACCCGGGATATTACGATCACTGATTCATCTGCATTTGACCGATTGGATCTACTTCTTGCATTCATTAATACGATACCTGGAATTCCTGTCATTTATTATGGGGATGAGATCGGGTCACCGGGTGCAGGTGATCCTGATAACCGAAGAATGATGAAATTCGAGGGATTAAACCAGAGAGAATTAAATCTAAGAAATCATGTGTCTGAACTCTTTCATTTCAGAAAAAACAATCCTTCATTAATCTATGGTGATACTCGTTTTTTATATAAAAGCGATGATCAGTGGGCATTTGTGCGTTCATGGTTTGGAGAAAATGCCTTAGTTATCTTCAATAAATCCGATAAAGAATCATCTCTTAAAATAGATCTTCCAGGTGAAATCAAAGGAAATATAGAGGCGAGTATCAACAATAATCAAAGTATTAAAAAAGAGAAGCAGCAAATCACTATTGATCTGGCTCCTTTATCATTCGAAATAATAATTATCAAATCATGAAAAAAATTCTGAGTTACCTCATCATAGCTACCTTTCTATTTTCCTGTGCCCCTACTGAAGAAAATAAATCAGTCGATGGAGAAATTTTTAAGGGAAAATTACATCATGTAGATTGGAGTAAAAATGCGACCATTTATGAGGCTAATATTCGGCAAATGACTCCGGAAGGAACATTTAAAGCACTTGAAGCCCGTTTAGGCGACATTAAAAAGCTTGGTATTAAAATTATATGGCTGATGCCAATTCAACCCATTGGAGTACTGAATAGAAAAGGAGGTTTAGGTAGTTACTATTCTGTGAAAGATTATAAAGCGATAAATCCGGAATATGGAGACCTTGAAGATCTTAAATCCCTGGTTAAAACGGCACACGAAATGGATATGAAGATCATACTCGACTGGGTAGCAAATCATACAGCCTGGGATCATCCATGGACGATCACAAATCCTGAATGGTATACTAAAGACTCCTTAGGAAACTTTATGCCACCTGTACCTGACTGGTCTGATGTGATCGATCTTAATTATGACAATGAGGAGATGCGGATTGCGATGATCGATGCGATGAAATATTGGATAACAGAAGTGGATGTTGATGGATATCGCTGTGATGTAGCCTATAATGTTCCTAATGATTTCTGGAATAGACTTAGGAAGGAGTTAGATGAAATCAAACCTGTATTTATGCTTGCAGAAGCAGATCAGGAAGATCATCATTATGAAGCATTTGACATGTCATATGGCTGGGAATTAATGCATATCATGAATCATGTTGCGTCTGGCGATTCAAGTTTACAATCCATCGATAGCTACATGGGACGTGAGCAAAAAAGATATGCTAAAAATGATTATCGAATGTATTTCCTGACAAATCATGACGAGAATTCATGGAATGGAACCATAGAAGAGCGATTTGGAAATGCTGAAAAAGCATTTGCAGTATTGGCTTATACCATTAATGGAATGCCTTTGATCTATTCGGGTCAGGAATATGGGAATAATAAAGCACTGGCTTTTTTCGAAAAGGATCAGCCAAATTATGAGCATCCTGAAATTTTCGATTTCTATAGTAAATTAATGCATTTGAATAAAAATAATAAAGCATTATGGAATGGTAATTTCGGAGGTTCCTATAAACGCTTATCGACAACAAATGATGATGCTGTTTTTGCTTTAAAGCGAGAAATAGATGACAATATGGTTATCTCAATGGTTAATTTTACGAATGAGGAAGTCACTTTTATGCTTTCAGATGATGAGTCATATTCGATGGTTGATCTTTTCTCAAATGAAGAAATTGAATTAACAAATAACCTTGAAATTACATTAGCACCTTATGGTTATTTAGTAAAGTTTAAATAACCATAATTTATTGATTGAAAGTATTTATTAATACGAAATTTGCATTTTAATCTTGGAATACAATGTATAGAATTGCAGTGATTGCACATGATGGTAAAAAAGCAGAGATGGTTCAGTTTCTAATGCAACATCTTGATGTTTTTAAACAAAATAATATTGATCTTGTAGCAACCGGCACTACAGGTAAAAACGCTCGAAAATCCGGACTTGAAGTAGAATGTCTTTTATCAGGTCCGTTGGGAGGTGATGCACAAATAGCAGCTCAAGTAGCAGAAGGAAAGATAGACATGGTCCTTTTCTTTAGAGATCCACTCGATAAACATCCTCATGAACCGGACATTCAAATGCTAATGAGAATTTGTGATGTTCATAATATTCCAATAGCAACAAATCCTGCTACAGCTTCCTCATTAATAAAAAGTCTTGAAAAATAACCTGTCTTCAACATAAAACCACCTTCATTTCATAAGTGATAGACAATTAGTTAGAAATGAAAATCATCTGACTTGTTTTATGTATAAATTAGGATGATGGACCGGACATTAAACGGAAGTCTTCCTTAATTTAATTCATGCTTCCTTCTACGCTGAACTTCGGAAGACAAGTTTAAGCGCTTTTGCATTCATTCATTTTAGACCTTAGGTATCCCATAAACGAAATCAGGAAAATCCTTAAAGATCTTTTCTTTTTCGAAGCTAATTATTGTGCTTAAATAGATCTGTTTTTCCTCATTTATTCGTACCTTTAGAATAGGTGCATTTGAATGATTGTATCCTGAATATGTTCATTGTTTTGTGCTCCTAATTGATATATACTATCTAAAATTGAAGCCATGAAATTACTGGAGAAAATACTTATAGCAACAGATCTTGGACCTGCCTCTGAAGAGATTATAAAGAATGGAAGTGATCTTGCCAAACTACTTGGTGCAAAGGTCGTGCTTCTTTATGTTTTAGATCTAACAAATGAAAATCCTAAAATTCAGGAATTCATATTAAAAGCAACAAATACTCAACTTCATCGAATCAAAGATGAGATCATCAATAAAGGAGTAGAATGTGAAGAACCTATCATAGCAAACGGAAGTTCTTATAATGAGATCGTCAAGGAAGCGAGTATTAATGATGTCAATCTTATTTTTATTGGTTCCGGAAATGAAACCGGGAAACCTACCTATTCTTTAGGTTTAAATGCAAAAAAAATTATCCAAAAAACGAAAATTCCGGTTTGGGTAAATAAACCCAATTCAACTTTAAAGATCAAAAACATCCTTTGTCCGATCGATTTTTCAGACTCTTCTGCTCTTGCATTAAAAAATGCGATTGTATTGAGCAAAAAATTTAATGCAAAACTTTCCATTTTGAATGTGTATGAATCTGTGCATCCTGTCGATTATTTGGACATCCATTATCTTGAAAAGGAAATTGAAAATGAAAGGAAAATCAATGAAAGTGATTTTCATGATTTTCTCTCTCAAATTGATTTTAGAAATATAAAATTTGAAACCATTCTATTAAGTGGCTTTCCTGATGTTGAGATCCTTAACGCTATTAAAGAAAGAAAAATTGATCTGCTAATAATGGGAACCACCGGTAAATCGGGTATTGCTAAATTATTTTTAGGAAGTACAACTGAAAAAGTAATTCGTGAGCTTCCATGCTCTTTTATAACGACTAAATCGAAAGATTTAATCAAATTGGTTATTGAAACTAAAATGAACGATATCGATACCCATTTTCGAGAAGCGGAATTACTATTTAATGATGGTTTTTTTGAAAAAGCTTTACAAGAGTATAATTTATGCCTGGATATTGATCCAATGCATATCCGTTCATTAAAAGGAATCGCTTCTGTTTATGATGTAATAGGTGATAAAAAGAAAGCTAAATATTATCTTAATCTGGCTGATGAAGTTTACAAGCATATGTGGGATGAGAAAATTGAAAAAGAAGTTCGGAAAAATTACCAGGTAAAAGGAGACTTCCGTTTACATCATTAATTGATCAATGTGCCCAAAGAGGGAGAATGGTCGCATCATAATCGAATACGAATGGTGCCCAAAAGTAGGTAAGAATTGTAATTAGCAGGATTCCAATTAAATTCAATATTAATCCGGTTTTTGCCATATCCAAAATTCGTATCTTATTTGTTCCGAAGATAATAGCGTTTGGTGGAGTCGCTACGGGAAGCATAAATGCCATCGAGGCACTAATTGTTGCCGGGAGCATTAATAAAAGCGGATTAACGCCTATCGTTAAAGCTAATCCTGCCAGCACAGGGAGTAAGATCTCTATCGTAGCGGTATTAGATGTGAATTCCGTTAAAAAAGTAACGACAAATGAAATTATTAAAACAATTACAATGGGGTGCAAACTCTCAATAGAACTCAATTGCTCTCCAAACCAAATGGAAAGTCCTGATTCTTTAAAGCCACTCGCCAAAGCAAATCCTCCTCCAAATAGCAATACGATATTCCATGGTAAACGCGAAGTTGTCTTCCAATTCATGATCATTTTACCCTTCTTCTCCCGACTTGGAATTAAAAAGAGAATAATGGCAAGCGCTATTGCTACCGTTCCATCATTAATATAGTTTGGCTGGGCAAATAGATCTCCCCATCCGGGTATACTGAAATTTCCAAGATCTAAACCATTTCTCGTCAACCACAGAACAATCAATGCAATAAATACACTTAGGATGCTCCGTTCTTCAAAGCTAGCTTTTCCAAGCTTTTTATACTGATCTTTAAAGGCGACACCACTCATGACTCCTTTACTGATCTTAGGCCTAAATCGATGTTTTAGATATAACCAGGTGATGATAAAAAAAACGATACTAAGCGGCATTGCAAAAATAAACCATGATGAAAAATTGATCTCCGGTGCTTCAGGAAACATGATCTGCATGATCCTTACAAAGGACAAATTTGGAGGGGTTCCAACTAAAGTAGCAATCCCTCCTATGGATGATCCATAAGCCACTCCTAATAAAAGCCCGATCGAATACTTACGGAGATCTTCAGGCTCCAAAATATCTTCTAATTTAACGATGATCGATAACAGAATGGGAACCATCATCATGGCGGTAGCCGTATTAGATATCCACATAGATAAAAAAGCAGAAGCCAGCATAAAACCTAATAAGATCTTTGAAGGACTACTACCTGTAAACGAAAGGATTTTAAGCGCAATTCTTTTATGTAGATCCCATTTTTGCATCGCAAGGGCAACGATAAAGCCTCCGATAAATAAGAAAATAACATGATTAAAATAAGCTGAAGAAACATCCTTACCATCCATAACACCCAATAAGGGGAACAAAACAATCGGCAAGAGTGAAGTAATAGCAATCGGAATCACTTCGGTGATCCACCACAAAGCCATCAGTATTGCAACCGCTAAGGTGTAAGTGACAGAAGGATTAGTAGGCTCAAGCTCAACAAAGAAAACAATGTAAATGAACAAAGCCGGTGCTATGTAAAGACCTATAATTCTTTTAAAATCAAAATTCCTTTTGATATTAACTACATCACTCATTTACTTTTAAGCTTGAATGAATAAAGTTAAAATAATTGAAATGCCGTCCAAGAGAAGCAGGGATGAAAATATAAACAAGGGTGAATATTAAATGTAAGATTATGGAAGCGACTTTCGTATAAAAAGAACTTTTTACTTCTTAAGAAACTGCCCCAGTTTAGACAAAGGTTTTTTTATCAGGGTAAAAGGAGCCGGTTTAAGCCCGTTTACAAGCCATGCTTTTTTATCTTCCCTATTAGCTTTTAAACGATTGATAAGACTGGCATTACTTTGGCCTCCTTGTCTCATTTTTACCATTATTTCCGGTAAGTAGCTCAATTTAATTTTATGCTTATGAATAAAGCGGAGCATGATCTCATAATCTGCTGCTGAATTAAACTCTAGGTTAAATGAAGAAAATGCATCATAGATCTTTTTTCTAACATAGAATGTGGGATGTGGGGGCATCCAGCCTTTTAAAAAAGCACCTTCCTTATATTTTCCGGAGATCCATTTCCGCTTAACCTTGCTTAGATCAATTCGATCAACATATTCCAAATCGCCATAAACAGCATCGATTTCAGGATCTTCGAAAGCTTTGCAAACCTTTCCTAAAATCTCATCATTAGTAAAAACATCATCCGAATTCAGGATTCCGATTACATCACCGGTCGCTAATTGAATGCCTTTATTCATGGCATCGTAAATACCTTTGTCTTTTTCAGATAAGAATACAGCTATTTTACTTTTATAAGCTTCAACGATATTTAGGGTTTTGTCGGTAGAGGCTCCATCAATAAGAATATATTCAAGATCGATGTTTTTTTGAGCTAAAACAGATTGAATGGTTTCTTCAATCGTTTCTTCGCTATTATAGGATACCGTAATAAGTGAAATTTTCATCTTAAGTCCTAAGTCTCTATTATTCTTTCTTTTACTTTTTGTGCCGGATTTCCCTGATAAATCATATAGGCCTCAAGGTCTTTAGTAGCAACAGAATTTACGCTAAGCACTGAATGACTAAAACAATTTGTACCCGGTGTAACAATTGCTTTTGCACCGATCCAAACACCTTCTTCGAGAACGATCTCTCCAACCATAAGATCAAAAGTGCTCAATTTATAATTATGGTTTCCGGTAAGTAAAAATGCCCCTTGAGAGATGCAAACATTATCTCCTATCGAAACAAAAGCAAGATTATCGATCCAAACCTTTTCACCAATCCA
The DNA here is from genome assembly GCA_024641785.1 of Flavobacteriales bacterium. Lineage (GTDB taxonomy): Bacteria > Bacteroidota > Bacteroidia > Flavobacteriales_D > JAHECK01 > JAHECK01. The sequence continues at coordinate 10,050 of JAHECK010000004.1, forward strand.
ACAATGATCTCCAATTTTTATATTCCATGGATATTTAATATTTACACTAGGCTTGATCACGACGCCTTTTCCAATTTTTCCTCCAAATGACCTCAACAAAATTATTTTTAGTCCGTTAAAGGGAAATAAACCCGACTGAAAAAATAGTAGATTAGTAAAATACCACAGGCCGATCTTAATACCCGATGCTCCTGGTTTATACCAGGAATTAGAATACTTTGAAAGTCGAGTTGTTATTTTCATGAGAACAATTTACGATAAGCTATTTTAATATCAGTTCTGTGGATATGCTCATAGGCGTATAATGAAGCCCTTTCGCTCATTTGAAGGTATTCATTTTCATCCATATCGATACATTCTTTAAAAACAGAAATAAATAGTTCGGGTTTATCTAGCGGAAGATCCCATCCGATCTGTTCTTTTTCCAGATTTCTCCATGGAGTGCGCTGACTGATAATTATAGGACAAGCATAACTCAAAGCTTCTATGATGGCATGTCCATAGTTTTCATGTCGTGTAGGTAAACAGAAAAAATGAGCTTTTGCGAAAATGATCGCTAATTCAGAAGGAGGAATCGCAGATTCAATTCTAATATTCGGACTTTTATCGATCATTAACTTCAATTCACTATAATATTCCTGATCCTCGATCGTCCCAATAATATCGAGTTGAAAATTGCTTCTTTCAGTTGCCACGTATAAAAACCATTCAATAAGCTTTTCTACATTCTTTTTTCTGGAAATTCTACTCACAAATAAAAAGCGCTTCCTCTCAAAATCCATGGTTTTGAATTCTAAAATTTCCTGAAAAGAGAACTGCGGAGCGGATGCTATATTATCTGCAATAACGACCTCATGCTTTGAACTGAAATTATTTTCGATTTCTGATTTTTCCTTTTCATTGGTTGCATGCCAAACAATGCCTCTGTATAATTTTATCAATCTGGCAAGACCAATAAAGACTTCTTTTTTCTTCTTTTTTATTTCAAGCGCTCCTCTTCCCAACATCCCTCTTGGTGCCAAAATAAATTTGATCTTTGGAAATCGCTTATTTAACCATAAAGGTAAAAGGGTGAAATTGAAAGAGAATAAACTGTTTAAATAAATAAACTGTGGGTCTATTTCAAGAATTAATTCTTTGAAATTTTTTAATTTATGGTTCTCCGGAGTGAGGTAGATCACCTTTGCCTTATCTACTTGACACCATTCATTAAGCTCCAGATTTGGTAGGGCTTTATCATCTCCCAGATCGCGATCACCGGTAATGATATAGAAATCATATTCATCAGCGAGCCGCTCAACCAAATTCATTACTGATCGAATGGGCCCGCCAGCCTTAAAAGCCGGAATATACCAATCGACAAATACTAATATTTTCTTTTTACTCAATACCGTTTTTTTCTAACCAGTTTCCTAATACTACCATCGGCCATATCCTACTCCAGGATACCCGCGGATCACCATTTAAAAATTGTGACCAAATTTTATCTATTGCTTGCGGATTAAATTCAGATCTATTCTTTAATTTATTTAAACCAACAACTACAAAATCATTAAGTTCATTTTTTAACCATTGTTCCCAAGGAAAAACAAAACCCATTTTCTTTCTATTCACTATTTCACTCGGAAGCAGATCCGAAAAACTATCTACTAATAATTGTTTTGGAGTAGAGGGATATTTTATTTCATCTCTCAAACCCATAACAAATTCGATCAACTTATGATCGAGAAAAGGCACCCGAACCTCTAACGAATGAGCCATGCTCATTTGGTCTGCATCTCTTAATAATACATTCTGCATATAGGTATTCATTTCTGCCCATGAAACCCTGCTTAAAGGTGATAATACATAGCCTTCACTATCATAGCCCACATTGTTATGAACTATTTCGAATACACTTTTCGAAGGTAGTGATGTTTTATTAAGTAATCCCTCTACTTGGTCGTCGAGTAAAACTTGTCTGTCGAATTGATAGATGTTTTCTAAATCAAATAATTCTTGATTTATTATTCTAGCAATTTTTTCAGAAGCCACTCCCGGACGGACTTTTTTTAACATTGAAGCGACAAGTCTTCTTAACCCAAAAGGAAATGACAAGATCCATTTTTGATCCATTAATTGAACATACCTTTTAAAAATAGGGTATCCTCCAAATAATTCATCTCCTCCCAATCCCGAAAGCGCCATCGTTATTCCTGATTCCCTCGTTACTTTTGATACCAACCAAGTATTAAATCCATCACCACTTGGATGATCCATGTCGTCCATTGCATCCGGGATTATAGAAAGAAAATCATTTGGCTTAAGCTTTATTTCGTTATGATCGGTCTTAAATTTTTTACTTATGACCTGAGCATATTTTGCCTCCGAAAATTCCGACTCATCAAAACTGATGTTAAAGGTTCGAACAGGATTATCTAATATTCCACTCATTACCCCTACTACTAAACTGGAATCGATCCCACCGGATAAAAAGGCACCAAAAGGCACATCTGCGATCAGTCTCTTCTCAACAGCCTCAGTAAATAAGGTTCTTACTTTCTTTTGAGCTTGCTCCTTTGTTTGATACTGACCCAACTTATCATAATTACTCCGTATATCCCAGTATGGAAGCATTTGAGTTTCATCATCACTTATCTTCAAATAAAAACCCGGCATTAATTGATTTACTCCTTCAATTATTGTTTTAGGAGCATGAACCGTTTGATAGCGTAAATAATCTACCAAAGAATCTGAATCCAACTTCGCTTTAAATAGTTTGGAATGAATAATTGGTCTTATCTCAGATGAAAAAAGTAAAAGATCGTCTTTCTGATAATAATAGATGGTTTTTATCCCTAATCGGTCTCTCCCTAAGATCAATTCTCTTTTTTGTTTATCCCAAATTGCAAAAGCAAATTGTCCTTCCAACTTATTGATCGCTTCTTCTCCATATTTATGGTAAGCTGCTAGGATCACTTCCGAATCTCCACTTGTTTTAAAAGGGTAATCTGCTAATTCGGCTTTTAATTCTCTGTAATTAAAGATCTCACCATTAAAAACCAATACAAATCGATCAAACGCACAGGTCATGGGTTGATTTGATGCGTCAGAAAGATCGATGATCTTAAGTCGGGTATGACCTAATACAATGTCTTCATCCTCATAAATACCATCCGCATCCGGACCCCGATGCTTTAATTTATGATTCATAGTACTTATGATATTCCTTCGATCAATTTTATCTCTGGAATAGATGCCATTAATTCCGCACATAGCCGTTTTTTAAAATCGCACAAAGGTACATATTCATGCTTATAAAATAGCCGAATAAGAAATTTCATATGGGATAAAATAAATTGGACATCCGCCTTTTCACGTAGATAGAATCCTCATTTCACCCTATGGATTTTCTTTTTTGGATTCTCCAACTTTATAAAAAAAATCTTAATGAAATTCTTTTTTATTATCGCTTTACTATTTCTTCATCATAATGTTAATTCCCAATTGCTTGGTGCGCGCAACCTTGCATTGGGGAATTCATTTTTAACACAAGAGGATCTATTATCCTCTCAGGCAAATATTTCAAAACTTGCTTCTATAAGCGGATTTTCAACAGCAATCTCCTCCTCTAATCAATTTATGCTAAAAGAATTACAACAATCCTTAATGGCTATTGGATTTCCATTATTAAGAGGAGGTCTCACCCTGACCATGGGACATTATGGATTTAGTTTATACAATGAAATTCAATTTTCTATCGCCTATTCTATCTCTTTAAATCCGACTTTCTCATTGGGAATAAATATAAATTATCACAAACTAAGTATTGCTGATGATCTAAAATACAATGCTTCGATCTATCCCAATATTGGATGCAATTATAAATTTAATGAAGCACTGCAAATAAGCGTGCTACTCACAAACCTCACTTTATCAAAGGTAAATACTTATGGAAATTCAACCATTCCAATTACTTTCCAGGGAGGCTTGCTTTATAAATTAAATTCAAAGGTGAACATGTATTTAGAAAGCGCCTTAGACTTGGAATATACCATCCAATTTCGATATGGAATTGAATATACCATATTGAAAAACCTTAACATAAGAACCGGAATTTCTACTAATCCCGGATCCTTTTCAATGGGCTTGGGATATGCTCTCAAAAACATAATTATAGATGCATCTTCTAGTTATCAAGCCACATTAGGTTTTAGCCCTGCTATTTCCATTCGCTATGAAGCTAAATAGATTCATCATCAAAATAATATTAATCTTAAGCTTTTCGCCTTTGTTAAGTCAGGAAAATGCGATCGATAACTTAATGCAGATAATTGTTGATCAATCGCTTAGCAATGAAGATGAAGAAAATTTTCAATTCGATCAGATCCGGGATGAATTAGAAAAGATATACCTCCATCCTATTAATATTAATTCAAAAGAGTTTGAAGTTTTTCTAAGAACAGGAATTATAAATAGTAGTCAATACGCTGCAATTGAAGATCACATTTTAAAATATGGGCGAATCATTGCGATCGAAGAATTGGGCCAAATCCAAGAACTTGATAAAGAATTCATTCTTCTAATCAAACCCTTTATCCATTTCGAAAATCTGGCTGCCTTACCTGAATTAAAAAACGCAGCACTTTTCAATGATCTTAAAAGTGACCTCACTATTCATTATCAGCGAACGCTTCAAAGCAGAGAAGGCTACAAAGGGAAAGATCCATTTTATCAAGGTGATCCTTCAAGAATGATGATTAAATATTCTTCTCGATTTTATAAAAAATGGCGACTCGGAATAAACCTTGAAAAAGATGCAGGAGAGGCGATGCAGTTTAATTTAAATAAATCAAAATATGGCTTTGATCAGATTTCCGCTTTTCTAATGTATTCCGGAAGTGGAAAACTCAAAAGCCTTATCGTTGGGGATTATCAAATTGGATTTGGTCAAGGCCTTACTTTTTGGCGGGGCTTTAGCTTTGGAAAATCTTCAAACACGGTTCCTGTGAGGAAGGTTAATGCCGGAATTAAAGCCCATACTGGACTAGACGAATTTAATTATCTCCGCGGATTAGCATTTACACTTTCGAATTCTCATTTTACTCTTATCTCTTTTTTTTCTTACCGCAAGCTGGATGCAAATGCGATCGACTCCACCTATAGCGTTTTCAGTTCGCTTATCGAATCAGGCTACCATCGAAGTTTGTCTGAATTAGACAATGAAGGAAGATTAGGTGAGGTTTTATGGGGAAGTCATTTAAAGTATCGAAGTCGACTTTTTGATTTTGGAATTTCTTATGCAAATCAAAACCTTAGCGCCAAAATTGCTCCAAATCCGAATTTATATGCCGTAAATTACTTTTCAGGAAATACAAATACACTTATTGGAATGGATGCTGATCTTTCATTTAATAATGGTCACGCTTTCTTTGAAATATCCAGAAGTGCAAACAATGCCTATGCATTTCTAGCCGGTATGGTTATTACGATGGATCCTAAGTTCTCGTTTTCTCTAATCCACCGATCTTATTCTTCCGCTTTCCAAAGCATCTCATCAAATGCCTTTAGCGAATCAACTTCTATTCAGAATGAGATTGGAACTTATTTAGGAGCAGAATTAAAAATTTCAAGAAAAACAATGCTCAACGCCTATTTTGACATTTTCAAATTTCCATGGATCAAAAGCAGAATACCGTTCCCATCCTCTACAGGCTCGGATTTTCTTCTAAGACTTACTCATAAAGTCTCTAAAAAATTAATAAGTAGTCTTCGATATCGAGTTAAAACAGATCAACAAAAAGCAACAGGTAGTAATTTGGTTCAGTCCAGAATCAGGCATCAAATTAGATTAGAAAATGAACATTCAATAAATCGAAATATTAAACTAAGATATCGATTTGAATTCCAAAATTTAGATTTTATCAAAGTCCAAAGCGGTTATTTATTTTTCATAGATATGATCTTTCAATCACTCGAAAAACCTTATTCTTTTAGTTTCCGCTATGCCTTGTTCAATACCGATAATTACGATTCGCGGATCTATGCCTATGAACGCGATGCCTATTTTACTTATTCTGTAAGGCCCTACTTTTATAGAGGACAAAAGATCTACTTCAATTTCAAATATAGAATGAAACGTTATTTTACTTTTTTCTTTAGAATCAGTCAAGTCACTTATCCCTTTAACTCAACGATCGGGTCTGCAAATGATCTGATAAACGGAAATCGATTAAGTGAATTTACTTTTCAAATAAGGATCCGCTGGTAAGCGTATCTAAGTCATTCCAAAAAGAAGGATAGGATTTACTCACCACTTCAGGATCTTCAATATCCACATCAATACGTGTTCCTAATAATGCTGCAGCCATTGCCATTCGGTGATCATTATAGGTAGCTATTTCCGCATTTTTCACTTGAATACTTCCTTTAACAGAAATCGTATCTTCATCTCTTTCAACGTGTAGTCCAAGCTTTGTCAATTCAGTATACATCGCCTCTATTCTATTGCTTTCCTTATATTTTAGAGTTTCTAAGCCTTTTAGATTAACATCTACTCCTAAGCATACACATAAAAAAACCAAGGTCTGTGCTTGATCGGGTATTTCAGAGCAATCGTAAGAGAAATTTGAAGGATTCCTTTTATATTGATCATGATAGATCACGAGATCATCATCTTCCCAATAAGATCCAAAAGAAAAATGGCTCATTATTTCAAGAAATTTTTGATCTCCCTGAAAACTTTCTTCTTTCAGCCCTTTTAAAGTCATTTTGGCATCCAGGATCAGAACCACAAATGCCATCCAATACGCAGCCGAAGACCAATCACCCTCCACTTTATAAGAACTAATCTTAGGATTAGATTCGGGTATTTGAATTTCATTTCCTTGCATTTTTACTTCAAAATGCATTTCTTCCATCAAGCCTCTTGTTAGATCGATATAGCTTTGTGAATTCAATTTCCCAAGACGATCTATGGTCAATCCATTTTTTAAAAAAGGTGCGATCATCATCAATGCAGAAATAAATTGAGAGGAAGTATTTTGTTCCATTTCAACTTTTCCACCATGCATATTTCCTCCTTCTATTTTTATAGGAATTGCCCCTTCTTTTTCCAAATAAGTAATTTTCGCACCTAACTTTCTAAGTGCATCAATCAAAGGACGGATGGGCCTCTCCTTTAATCGCGGATGCCCGGTGATTACTTTCGTTAGGGGTAAAACAGAGAAGCCTGCACACAGAAATCGCAAAGCTGTACCTGCCATTCCTAAATCCACTTCCTGATGATTTGAATTTAAAGCCTCTTGCATCAACAGAACATCATCTGAGTTCCCGATGTTTTCAATTTCAAAAGAATGTTTTGATAATGCCTGTATGAGAAGCGCTCTGTTTGCTAGGCTTTTTGAGATCTCAAGTTGTATTTTTCCTCTAAAACCTGAAAATAAACTTGGGTGCAAGTTGATCTGCTTTTTTGACTTCATCATTGTGAATATTCTTCCAATCCTGACTTCAGTGCTCTTATAATTTGGTCCTCATTAATTTTAATATCAATTTCAGCACTACCGACCTTTTTTAGCAATACCATTTTTATACTTTCCCCATCATTCTTTTTATCCTTCAAAACTCTCGACATAATAGCCTTTTGCTCTTTAAAAAGCCATTTTGGAGGAGAATAAAGACTGTATAAAAATGAATTGATCTCTTTTCGCGTTTCTTCAGACAATAGGTCCATTTCATGAGATATAGAATTTGCTAAAGCCATTCCGATAGCTACAGAATGTCCATGACTTAATGCTTTCCCTTTTTCTATACTCACGGATTCGATCGCATGTCCAATAGTATGACCATAATTTAATTTTTTTCGATCTCCGCTTTCTCTAAAATCAAGATCAACAATAGAACTTTTAATAGATGCAACAGGCTCAATAAGAACTGAGATCTCATCATGATCATCAGGTGAGATCATCTTCATTTTATCCCATAATTCATCATCGTTTATTAAAGCATGTTTTATCATTTCTGCATAACCCGAATGCCACTCCTTATCAGGGAGGCTTTCAAGAAAGGGAATATAATTTAATACCACTAGAGGTTTTGTGAAACTTCCAACTAAGTTTTTAATTCCTCCTAAGTTAATTCCCGATTTCCCTCCTAAGGAAGCATCAACCATAGCTAACAAGGTAGTTGGAATATGAATAAAGTCTATCCCCCGTTTATAATTTACAGCAACCCATGCTCCAAGATCGCAGATCATTCCTCCGCCTAAATTTATAAGTAAAGACCTTCGATCTGCATTGAGTTCATTAAGTGCCAGCCATAGTCCGCTTGCTATTTCAATTTCTTTTGATTCTTCTCCCGGATCCACTTCTAAAATTTCGACATTCTTTAAGCTGGGAATCGCTTGCAATAAGAGAGGCAGACAATACTGATGCGTATTGCTATCAACTAAAATAAAGACAGAAGACCATTTTGCATCCTTATTTTCAAAGAATGGAATAAACTTTTTAAAATGATCGCTATAAACTATTTCTGAATTCACTTTATCTTAAATTGATATTGCTTGAATTTAATAAGATCTCTTTAACGAAAATAGCCATTTCTTCTGATTAATATCATGGATTAGGAATTGAACTTTCTAGTATATTTGCAGCACTAAATAGTGTAGAAATGGTTTCTTTTCAAAATACTCAAATAGCCTTTAGATCTAAGTCGAACGCAGATTTAAAACATGCAAGATTATTATTCAAAATGATGGGGAATGGAACCATTGTCAAGATAGGAGCTTTCGCTTCAAATTTGGCGCTTAAACTTCACTTACCAATCAATACCATCATTAAAAAAACCATTTATCGACAATTTGTAGGTGGTGAGAATATTAGCGAATGTGAATCGACGATTAACTTGCTCTATAAATTTAAAATAGGTACCATCCTAGATTATTCACGAGAAGGGCAAAACGAAGAAAAGGAATTAGATAATACACGTGATGAAATTTTAGCTACGATCGAACGAGCTAAAGGAAATTTAAAGATTCCGTTTTGTGTTTTTAAACCCACAGGAATGGTCCGTTTTTCTATCATTGAAAAAATGTCTGAACATCCCTTAAGCATGAGTGAAGATGAAAAAGCTGAATATTTCCGCTTTGTAGAACGTGTTGATGTGGTCTGTAAAGCAGCTTACGAAAGCGGGACTCCATTATTGATCGATGCAGAAGAGACATGGATTCAGGAGCCTGTGGATAATGTGGTAGATGCAATGATGGCTAAATACAACAAGGCCGATTTTATTGTTTACAACACATTGCAGATGTACCGTCATGATCGTTTGGAGTTTTTAAAAAAATCTCATGAAAAAGCAAAAAATGGTAATTATAAGTTAGGGATGAAATTAGTGAGAGGTGCCTATATGGAAAAAGAACGTGAGAGAGCTGAAAAAATGGGCTATCCTTCTCCAATCTATCCTGATAAAGCTGCAACTGACAATGGCTATAACCTAGCTCAGGCATATTGCATCGAAAATATAAATGATATTGCCCTTTTATCAGGTACTCATAATGAAGAATCGATGTATCAATTGATCGATCTAATGGAAAAACATGATGTTTCAAAAAATGATAAACGTGTTTATTTCGCTCAATTATTAGGGATGAGTGACCACATTAGTTTCAATTTAGCCAATGATGGCTTCAATGTAACAAAATATGTTCCTTATGGTCCGGTAAAAGAGGTAATGCCATATCTAATGAGAAGAGCCGAAGAAAATACCGCTGTTGCTGGTCAGACCGGAAGGGAACTTCGTTTAATTGATGATGAAATCAGTAGAAGAGGTATTTAATTTTTATCACTGCCCTTCTTTTCATAAAAATGCTTTATTTTGCTTCATTATATGACTATGAAACAACGTATATTACTTGTCGAAGACGAAGAAGGAATAAGGGAAAACCTTAAACTTAATCTAGAGCTTGAAGACTATAAAGTAGTCGCAGTTGAACGTGGTAATCAAGCACTCGAAAAGTTTAAAAGCGAAAAATTCGACCTTATTCTATTAGATGTTATGATCCCGGAGATCAATGGATTTGACGTTCTTAAGATCATCCGACTCCAAAATACCCAGATCCCTGTTTTGTTTCTGACCGCTAAAAATACTTCGAGCGATATTATTGAAGGCTTAAAAATCGGTGCCGACGACTATATTACCAAGCCTTTTAATCTGGAAGAATTATTATTACGGGTTCAAAAACTATTGTTTAGAACTCAGCAGGATAAACCCGAAAGCAAAACAGAAGTACTTAATTTCGGTGCGAATATGGTTAATTTTAAAACTTTTGAAAGTAAAAATTATTTAAATGAGTATAAACGACTTTCAAAAAAAGAAATTCTTCTATTAAAACTGCTTTCCGATAGTGAAAATGAAGTGGTCTCAAGAAATGAGATTCTTGAAAAAATATGGGGTTATGAAATTTTTCCTTCTACCCGAACCATCGACAATTACATTTTAGCATTTAGAAAACATTTTGAAGAAGATGCAAGAAACCCTAAATACTTTTTTAGTATCAGAGGTGTAGGTTATAAAATGATTATTCCGAAGGATTAATTCTTCTTTTTTTCTAATCCAAAAGACAATAAAACCATTCCTAAAACAGCGGCTAATATCGAAGCCGTCATAATCCCAACTTTGGCGATCTGAACATTCTGTTCATTAATAAATGCCAGATCGGAAATAAACATCGACATGGTAAATCCAATTCCAGCCAGCATAGCCATTCCATACATCATTTTCCAATTTACGCCTTCTGGCAATGAAGCAAATTTGAAATGTACGAGCAACTTTGTGATTAAAGTGATTCCAACAAACTTACCTCCTACTAAACCTATAATAATCCCAATGGATATGGGATGAAATAGCATGTTGATAATACTCCCTTCGATATGAACACCCGCATTTGCTAAGGCAAAAAGGGGTAGAATAAAATAGGTTACTATAGGATGCAGCGAATGTTCCAACTGTTGCAATGGTGTATGTGCATCTTTACTTAATCTTAACGTTTCATCGATAAGATGCGCTTCTTTTTGAGAGTGAAGTGAACTCTGTTTAAGAATTTTTTTCTTAAATCGGCTTACAATACCTTCAAGTTTAATAATGAATTCCTCTTTTGTGATCTTTGTATGTACAGGAATAGTAAAGGCTATCAAAACACCTGCTAAGGTTGCATGAACTCCTGAAAAAACAAAAGAGATCCACACTCCTAATAGACCAACCACTCCATAAAAAGTACTGCTTCTTATTCTCATTCTATTTGCAATGATCAGAACTGCTATGAAGATCCCGGCATTTATTAATTCCGTAAAATCGATGCTTTCGGTATAAAATAATGCGATTACGATAATGGCTCCTAAATCGTCCGCAATGGCTAAAGCGGTTAAAAAAATCTTTAATTGAATTGGAACCCTATCCCCCAATAAAGATAATAATCCAAGGGCAAAAGCAATATCAGTAGCCATTGGGACTCCCCATCCTTTGATATTTTCGGGATTATTATAATTGAAAACAACAAAAAACAATGCAGGTACGATCATACCACCTATCGCAGCCATTATAGGTAAAAAAGCTTTTTGTTTAGTAGATAACTCTCCAGCCATCACTTCACGCTTGATCTCTAAACCGATAACAAAGAAAAACAAAGCCATTAAACCGTCATTGATCCAATGATGCAGGTTAGCTGTTAAATCAATAGTCCCGAATTTTAATGATAGGATCAGATCATGCCATAAATAGTGATAGCTATCGTACCAAGGAGAATTAGCCCAAATGATGGCAATTATGGAAACTAATATCAGGATAACCCCGCCAATGGATTCTTCCCCAATAAAATTCTTAATACTAAATGAAGATTCTGTGGTGTGTTCTAGGTCGTTTTTCATTATTTACTGAAACCTTTTCAAAAATGAAAATACAAAAAAAAGGGTAAGTTACTTTATTCGCACCGCTACAACCCAATACCCTTGCTTTCTTCCGAACCTGGGGGATTCTCGGGGAGCTGGTCGATAAAGACTTACCCCCTGCAAAAGTATAAAACAGATAATAATAAGCAACTTTAAGTTAATTTATTAATGACCTTATTATATTTGTTACTCACCAAAACGATTAAACCATGATACATCCTCTATCTTACAAGAGCGGATTGATTGCCGCAACAGTAACCATAGCCTATACTTTAATAGCTTATGTTGTTGGTATTGAATTATTTACTAATTTCTGGATACCAATGGTTATTATTTTTGGGATATTAATTTATCTAATTTTATCCTTAAAAAAAGTTCGTGAGTCATTAGGAACAATGTCTTTTCAAGAAGGCTTTTTAAACTTTGCTGTGATGGCTGCTATCTATGTTTTTGTTTCGCAACTGTTTAATTTTTTACTTTTAAACGTAATCGATCCTGAATTCGGAGTAACCGTAAACGATGTTATAATTGAAAAAGCCATTGGAATGATGGAACGATTTGGAGCACCTGAAAATGAAATAGAAAAAGCATTAGTAGATATGGAAAATGATTTTGAATCTCAAAAATCATTCGTAGGAGCTTTGTGGGGTTGGGTCAAATTTTACGGATTTTTTATTATTGTAGGATTAATTGTAGCTGCTGTGATGAAAACAAAAAAACCGGAATTTTCAATAACTGTAGAAGAAGTTGAGTAAACTAGATATTTCAATTGTTATTCCCCTCTTAAATGAAGAGGAATCTTTAGTCGAATTGGTCCCCTGGATCGATTCAATATTAATTGAAAATAAATTGAATGGCGAGATCGTATTAGTTGACGATGGAAGCACTGATCATTCATGGGATGTCATTGCGTCATTGAAAACCAAATGTCAAATAAAAGCCATTCGCTTTAAAAGAAATTATGGGAAGTCGGCAGCTTTAAACACCGGCTTCCAAAATACAAGTGGGAAAGTGGTCATTACCATGGATGCTGACTTACAAGACTCACCTGATGAAATTCCTGAATTGTATCGAATGATCAATGAGGATGGATATGACATCGTTTCCGGATGGAAGAAAAAAAGATTTGATCCACTAACAAAAACCTTACCCACCAAGATCTTTAATGGGGTGAATCGCTGGATGTCCGGAATTGCACTTCATGATATGAATTGCGGATTAAAAGCCTACGACAGCAGAGTAACAAAAAACATAGAAGTTTACGGTGAAATGCATCGCTATATCCCTGTCATTGCAAAGAGTAAAGGATATTCTAAAATAGGCGAAAAAGTAGTCGCACATCAAGCGAGAAAATACGGTAATACTAAATTTGGTATGGAACGATTTATAAATGGCTTTCTTGATCTATTGACCATCACTTTTGTGTCTCGCTTCAGTAAAAAACCAATGCATTTTTTTGGTGCTTTAGGAACCCTGATGTTTTTTATCGGATTTTTGGTTACCGCTTGGTTGATGATCTCTAAGATCTATAGTTTATATCAGGGAAATCCAAATCGATTGATCACCGAAGAACCCGGTTTCTACTTTTCTTTATTCATTATGACCATTGGTACTCAACTATTTCTTACAGGATTTTTAGCTGAGCTTATCAGTAGAAATGCCCCTGACAGAAATCAATATGATATCGAAGAAACGCTCAATATATAAGTTTACTTATACGCGATAAGCGAGATCTCAATATTTACATTTAAGGGTAAAGCCGAAACTTGAACTGTTTCTCTTGCAGGTGGTTCTGAAGTAAAATAATTCCCATAAACGGAGTTCATTTCTGCAAAATCTGCCATGTCTTTCAAGAAGATCGAACATTTTACGACATTCGAAAAGCTCATTTCCGATTCTTTTAAAATAGCCGCCAAATTCTCCATTACTTGTTTCGTTTCGGTTTTAATATCCTGATTATTCAGCTTTCCGGTAGCGGGCACAAGTGCAACCTGTCCACTACAATATAACGTTCCATTAATGAGTACTGCTTGACTATAAGGTCCAACCGGAGCCGGAGCCAGGTCACTTTTAATTACTTTTTTCACGCTTTAATTATTATATAAAATTAACTCGGGTGTTTTTAACATTTTTTCAATTCCTGCACTCAGACTGATCAAATCCCGGTCTAAAACCTTTCTCATTTTACTATTATCGGGTTGTCTTCTTTTCATATCTCCATCTTCCAATGGGGCAAGAAAAATAATTTTTGATTTAGAACCTGTAATGGCAATGATCAATTCAGCCAACTCCAAAATAGTGATCACTTCATGACTTCCAACATTAACGATCTCATTAACCATCAGATCATTTTGAAAACATTTCAATGTAAAGTCAATATTATCATCGATATAGCAAAAAGTTCTCGTTTGATTACCTTCGCCAAAGATGGTAATGTCCTCATTTTTCAAAGCAGCAGCTAAAAATTTAGAAATAACAAAATCGCGACTCTGACGAGGCCCGTAAGTATTGAAAAATCTAAAAATGCTGTAATCCAACCCATATTCCTGTTGGTAGGATTTTAAATAAGCCTCTCCTACATTTTTAACTACTGCATAAGGAACTCTTGAGTTTAAAGGAGTATAGATCTCATTCTGTGGAATATGAACCGGTTCGCCATATACTTCAGATGATGAAGAATAATGAACTCGTTTAACCCCTGTATTTTTAGAAAGATCCAAAATATTTCTGATGCCTTCGATATCCTTTAAAACCGCTAATGGATTTTCTTGCGTTCTCTGCACGCCTACCATAGCTGCATAATGAAAAACATAATCAAATCGATGGGATAGCATCACATCAGTGATCTCATCTTTTACATTAACATCCCCTTTAATAAAAGTCCAGTTAGCATTATTTGATGAAGGGAGTTTTTCTTTAGAACCCGTTATTAGGTTATCAAATATAACTACCTGGTGATCTTCTGATAAGAGTAAGCCATTTGCAAGTGCACTTCCAATATTTCCAGCTCCTCCTGTGATCAATATTTTCTTTTTTCTGCTCATTTAAATAAGTGCATAATAATTGAATACGGAATTAAAATCTCTGAAGGGCCCATAGAGTAGGGAGCAATATCGTAGCTATTGAAATAAAATAATAAACCTTGGTCGGTGAAAGCAAAATTTGTACTCAATTCAAATACATTATTTTCAAACCAATATCCCATTGAATCAAAAGAAGTCTTCGTCCCGATATCATAATTTTTTCTAAATATATTTTCTCCGATTTTAGTCACTTCTTTTAAAGAAGCTTCGTTAAAGATCATGGTCAGACCTAAAGAATCGCCGGTTTGTGGATCGAAATTTCTTAAATAGATATATTCATTTGGGTGTGCTCCTCCATAAAAACTATTGATGTTACAACTAAAGGATAAAACTCTTTTTTGAATCGATAGCCATTCCGCTTCTCTTATGTCATACCATGCTATACTATAATCATCATCTAAGAAAATAGAATCTTTTTTAAAGCTATCATAATCCAATATAAATTGATCACAGAGCTCTTTTGGATTGCCCGCTTCTTCTCCTAAAATGATACGATCTATCGATTCGGTGATTTTAGAAAGCACCTCATCCCCTAGCTGATGAGTAAATTGAGGGTAGTTTATAGAAATATAGGAGCAGTCTCCTTCATTAATATCACAATCTTTATAAGAACAAAGCACTTCTTTAACTTCAAAATGATAATGTTCAGCATTAAAATCCGAATCAACTCCTCCTTCACTTTCACAAGAACTTAAAACAATTGCACTTAAAACAAAAACAAGGATAGATAGAGCTCTCAAAATATTAATTTTTCTTAAAACCATGATTCAGAGTAAAAATAAATCAAAATTTCACGTTCTTTGACTATTATTAATAATAATGAGAAAATCTTCATTTCTTTTCATCTCTTTTATCCTACTTCAATTTTTTTCTTCCAGTCTAAAGGCACAGCGAAATATTGATCTAATGATATTTAAAGCCCAACAAATGATCATGAATAATGATTATTTAGAAGCAATTAAAAGTTGCAATGAGATAATAACCGTAAAACCTTATTTATATGAACCTTATTTTTTAAGAGGGGTTTCAAAATTTTATCTAGAAGACTTTAAAGGCGCAAACAATGATCTTACAAAGGCAATTGAGATAAAACCAAATAGCACAAGTGCCTACCATTACAGAGCGCTTTCGCGTGAAAGGATTTACGATTTTGATGGTTCATTGCAGGATTTTGGGGAAGCTATCAGACAAAGCCCGAATGATCCTCAACTTTACATTAATAGAGCCATCACTTTTTTGTATTTAAATCAATATTATGATGCTATTGGTAATTGCAATATTGCCATTCGAATTGATCCCAATATCGAAAATACCTATATGATCAGAGGGGCTGCAAAAACAGGCCTTGATCATTTTATTGAAGCGCTTGATGATTATAATAAAACCATTAAAATCAATCGATTTAATCATAATGCCTATTTAAGAAGAGGGATGATCCGTTTCGAACTTGAAGATATTGATGGTGCTCTTCTCGATTTTAATGAATCGATCGGATTAAACCCTGAAAACTCCTTTGCTTATTTCAATCGGGCAATGGTGTATGCAAAACAAAATAATTATGATTCTGCTCTAACAGATCTAAATACTGTTATTAATATCGACCCGAAAAATTCGCTTAGTTATTTCAATCGAGCGATGATCTACACAGATATGGGCGAGTTGGATAATGCAATATCTGATTATTCAATGGTGGTACAGTACAATAAGGATAATCTGCTAGTCTACTTTAATAGAGGAAATTTATATATGCAGAAAAAAGAGTATTCAAAAGCAGTGAAAGATTATAGCGAAGCGATCCGAATTTACCCTGATTTTGCAGATGCTTATGCGAATAGATCTGTTGCGCGTTCTCAATTAAAACAAAACGATCTGGCAACCCTGGATTATGATATAGCAAGACAATTGAAAGAAGAACACTATTCAAAAACACATGAGGAATTAGTAGCAGAAGAAGATAAAATTCAAAGCTTGATCGAATTTGAAGCTGAGTTCTTTCAATCAGAAAAAGAAAAACAACAATTACAAAACAAAGAGTTCGAAATTGATCTGCTTCAAGATTTCAGCATTCTATGGAATATAAAAAATGATGCTTCAGAATATTATGATTTTAGACTAAATCAAATAGGTTCAAAAATGGGAATTAAAATAGATGCAAGAATGAACTATAATGAATTATCAGAAAATGATGTCAGAAATAAAATTGATAGTTTGGAAAATGTACTCATTCAATTTCCTGAATCGGTTAAAGATTGGTACCTGCACGCCGTTCTCAATACAGAAATTAAAAACTACCATGTCGCTATTGGAGATTATGATCAAATAATACAACTCGACAGTAATTTTGCTCCGGCCTATTTAAACAAAGGTGTAATTCAATCAAAATTGGCCTTAATGTATAATGCTTTTAATAATTCGCAAAGCGGTTCGTTTCTGGTTAAAGATCAACCGGAATACAGCAGTGAGGGTAATGATGCGTCCAGCATTATAAATAATTTTAAGAAAGCACAACAATTGATTCCCGATCTTCCTTATTCATATTATAATTTAGCGAATATTTATTGTAAGCAACTCGAATACAATAAAGGCTTGGAATATTATGATAAAGCGATTGAAATCAACCCGGATATGGGCGAAGCTTATTACAATAAAGGAATTACAATGATCTATTTAGGAGACACTGATAATGGCTGTTTTTATATAGGTAAATCCGGAGAATTGGGCGTTGAAGAAGCCTATTCGGTTTTGAAACGATATTGCAATAAATAGCTTGTAGAAAAAGTGCTTGTTTTTGTTCAAAATAGTAAATCAATAACTTGATCGTCATAATTTTACTCTTACTGATCTTTGCCATCCTCTTTCGCTGGGGGTCGTTTTTCACAGCAAGCAATATCCATTGGATGATATTACTTATTTTATTGCTTTTAAAAACGAGTGTAGGCTATTTATCTTATTATTATCACAATCATTATTTCGCCGGAGGAGATAGTGCTATCTATTTAAATAGCGCCAAAGATCTTATAAGCTACAGTGGGAATAGTCCGCTAACTTACTTTAAGTTGTTTTTTAATATAAACAGAGGAATTCCCGAATGGGAAGCAGTATATAGTCAAATTATTTACTGGGATAGCCCATCCAATCTCAATTTTATCAATGATAATCGAAATGCCATTCGCATTAACTCACTCGTTAGTCTTTTTAGTTTTAATAATATAGTTGCTCATTTATTGATCCTTAATTTTCTGACCATTACAGGACTTACTGCATTTTTTCGTGCAATAAACAAACACTTTTCAAACATCCCTCCTTCTTTCCTGTTTGTCGCCTTGTTTTTAAGTCCCAGCGTTCTATTTTGGACCTCAGGAATATTAAAAGAAACAAATACTGTCTTTATACTTGGTCTATATATTTTCTATTTTGAGAAATTCATAGGCGACTTAAGCCTGAAAAATGGATTTCTACTGTTGCTCTTTGGGGTAGGACTAATATTAGTCAGAACTTATTTTGCTTGTATTGTACTTTCCATAAGTATGGTTAGTCTCCTCATTCATAAGCTTAAAATAACGAAAGTAAGTTATCAGATCCTGATCTTTGCGCTGGGGTTTTCTATCTTCCTGTCTTCCTTTTACTTATTCAAAGTTGATCTGTTTCAACTCATTTCAGAGAAGCAAGATGCATTTATTAGAATTGGTAGATCCGCAAATTCTTATTTTCAACTGGCAGTATTAGAAAAGCCGCTGGATTTAATCATTTATTTTCCACAAGCGATGATGAATGTATTTATTCAGCCTCAGCTTTATACCCTAGACAACTTTCTTTACTTATTTCCAATCATCGAAAATATTGATATCCTCTTTTTCTGTGCACTCGCTTTGTGGTTTAGAAAAAAACCGTCCAAAGAAAACAGACTAATCTTAATATCTTTTATTCTTATTTATATTCTAAGCTCATGGTTAATTGGGATCACAATACCTATTCAGGGAGCCATATCAAGATATAAAGCAATAAGTCAAATATTCCTTTTGATATTCTTATTTTCTTTCATCGACTGGAAAAGATTACTAGACAACTATTTTTCAGAATAAAGAGGAAGGTTGTTTTTTTTAAGTCTGAATTCCATGTCCGAAATGAGTGTATTGATCTTAATTTTAAAGCACCTCCCATCTTCATAATAATAATGGTTAGTACATCCTCCAGGGAAATCTATTTTGTAATTATCTACTCCCTCCTTTTCAATTTTAAAATTATCACAAAACCGCTCTGAAAAAACCCAGGCTTCTTTTACAGGTTCTTTAAAATACATTTCCATAGCAGTATGACGGAGAGGGCTATCGATCACCTTTTTGAGTTTACCTTCTTCATATACATTGAATTTATTGTCTTCACGCAGGACCAGATTAGACTCTTTCTTAGTGTTATTCAAATAATATGAAAATTCAGAAGACTGATATTCCCCTTTAGAATCAAAAGAAGTTAAGTAAGAAAATTGGATGTGAAACATAAATAACAATCTATAATCGGCATTACTGCTAGCCACGTAAGAAAAAGTGGAGTCGCTTTTCATATTTTTTATTACATACATTTCTCCAATTATCTCATTATTCACAAATAGTTCATAGCTTAAAGTATCACTCTTTGATTGCCCATTTAATTGAATTGAAAGCAACCCAAAAAGAATTAAACTCGTATATAAAAGAATCGTGTAAGTTACTTTCATTGGATGCCTCAATTTAGCAATAATTAAAAAATATAATAATAATTGGCATTCAATCTGAGCGGTTTATCGATTTTTTATATTTTAGCGAGATATTGTAAGTCCATTATGAAAAGACTATTACCATTAGTAGCCCTTATGTTTTTTATGCATTCTGCAAGCAGTCAATACAATTGGGAAATTGGCGGAAAACTAGGTGTAGCTAACTATCTTGGCGATATCGGAGGCGGAGAAGGTAGTGCAAGAGACTGGATATTAGACATGAAATTGGAAGAGACAAAGTACTCTTTTGGTGGTTATACTAGGTATCGTTTTACTCCAAGATGGTCGGCTGTTGCGAATTTAAACTACAATAGAATCAGTGGAGATGATCATAATTCGTTAAATCCTGGAAGAAGAGGACGTAATTTAAGTTTTCGGAATGATCTTTTTGAACTTACTTTAAGAGGAGATTTTGCTGTTTATAATAATTACGATGTTGGAAATAAAGGCTATTACAATCCTGACTTCAAAATCTATTTATTTGCCGGTGCAGGGGCACTTCTTTCAAATCCAAAAGCAGAATATAATGGCGAGTGGCACAATCTTAGAAAATTAACTACTGAAGGAAAAGAATACTCTCCTGTTCAATTTGTGCTTCCTGCAGGAGTTGGTGCATTCTTTACTTTTGACCGAGTACATCGAATTGGAATGGAAATTCAATATTCTTTCGCTTTTACTGACTACTTAGATGATGTTTCAGGAACTTATGCTGATCCTGAATCTCTCCCTAATGATTTATCAAGAACTCTGGCAAATAGAAACCCTGAGTTCATTCCTGATAATCCCGATGATATAGTCCCTCACCCAAATAATTATATTGCAGGAAATAAGCGAGGTAATGAAGCCAATTATGATGGTTATTTATTGATCAACTTCACTTATGGATATGTACTAAGAGGGAAGTCTCAATTCTATAAAAGAGGACACTATAATTTCCTTCATAGGAAAAATAGCAAACGAAGAAAATCGAGAGCTAAGTTCTAAAGAAGACCGAAGCACGAAGCGTAGAGATCGAAGTTAAAACCCTTCCAACGAAGTTAATAGGGAGATGATTCATGTCACCCTAAGAGTGCCCATATTAACACTCATTCATCCTCCTCCACTGGTTTAGGCCAACAGGTTTATTAAATGAAATTACCACAAAAAAAAGGGCTCCTGACCGGAACCCTTTCTCATATTATATGTCTTTCTTAAATATGAATCACTTCATCGTAAGCCGCTGCTGCAGCTTCCATTATCGCTTCACTCATAGTAGGATGAGGATGGATCGCTTTGATGATCTCATGACCCGTAGTTTCAAGCTTACGAACCGCCACCAGTTCCGCTACCATCTCCGTTACATTTGCTCCGATCATATGACCTCCTAAAAGCTCACCATATTTTGCATCGAATACCAATTTAACAAAACCTTCTTTCGCTCCAGCTGCACTTGCTTTTCCTGATGCACTAAATGGAAACTTACCGATCTTCACTTCATAACCCGCTTCAATAGCTGCTTTTTCTGTCATTCCAACAGATGCTACCTCAGGAGAACAATAAGTACAACCTGGGATGTTTCCATAATCAATAGGATCAACATGCATTCCTTTGATCTTTTCAATACAGGTAATTCCTTCCGCTGAAGCAACATGTGCCAATGCAGGCCCAGGAATCACATCTCCAATAGCATAGTAACCGGGAATATTCGTTTCATAAAATTCGTTTACCGTGATCTTACCTTTATCTACAATAATTCCCACATCCTCTAATCCAATATTTTCAATATTTGCACTGATACCTACTGCAGATAAAACAACATCCGCTTCGATGATCTCTTCACCTTTCTTAGTCTTAACCGTAGCCTTTACACCTTTACCTGAAATATCCACTTTCTCTACAGAAGAATCAGTCATGATCTTGATCCCTTGTTTTTTCAAAGAGCGACCTAGTTGTTTTGATACTTCTTCATCCTCTAAGGGAACGATATTAGGTAAAAACTCTACCACCGTAACTTCTGTTCCTAGAGCATTATATACATAAGCAAATTCGATCCCAATAGCTCCAGATCCAACAACAATCATCTTTTTTGGGAGTTTTTCAAGGGTCATCGCTTTACGATAGCCAAATACTTTTTCACCATCCATAGGTAAATTAGGAAGTTCTCTTGATCGAGCACCGGTGGCAATAATAATGTGATCAGCAGTATATTCAGTTGTTTTTCCGTCCTTTCCTTCCACATCGATCTTTTTGCCGGCTTTTAGTTTTCCATAGCCTTCCAATACATCGATCTTGTTCTTTTTCATTAAGAACTGAATCCCTTTACTCATACCATCTGCAACATCCCTACTTCGTTTTACAATATTTGTAAAATTAGGACTAGACTTAGCTACTTCAATACCATAATCTTCAGCATGCTGAATATATTCGAACACATTAGCGCTTTTAATCAGCGCTTTAGTCGGGATACAACCCCAATTCAAACATACTCCTCCAAGGCTTTCTTTTTCAACAATTGCTGTCTTAAATCCTAATTGAGAAGCGCGAATAGCGGTAACATATCCGCCCGGTCCACTTCCTAAAACGATCACGTCGTATTTCATGTCTTTCCTGTTTTTTTTATATGGCTACAAAATTAGTAAAAAACATTGCTTTTTAAGCTTGTTCTTCACCTTCATTCTATTTCAATAAAATCAAGTGTTATTTATGAAAAAGGAATATAAACAACCTTCTTCGTTTCAAAGAATTCTTCATCAAATACTTCCTTAATATCAAAGATCTTAGCCTTCAATTTAATTTCTGATAATTCTTCTTTCAAATCGCCCCCTTTTAAATATAAGATCCCATTTTTCAACTTGTTCTTTTGGACCTTCGAGATCTTACCCTTCGTCCATGGTAAAAAATTAACCAATCGACTTACAGCCCTTGAGATAATAAAATCGAAATTTCCTGGAATATTCTCCGCTCTTTCATGAAAACCCTTTACATTATTCAATTGTAATTGTTCGGCAATATCATTTACTACTTTTATTTTCTTTCCTATTGAATCGACAAGCGTGAATTCTACTTTTGGAAAAAGGATTGCCAGTGGAATTCCGGGAAAACCACCACCCGTTCCAATATCCAATATTTTAGTGCCTTCAGAAAATGAAATCACCTTGGCAATAGCTAGCGAATGCAGAATATGTCGTTCGAATAAAAAATCCATATCCTTTCTGGAAACAAGATTCACTTTCTCATTCCATTCCTCAAATAATTTCGAAAAAGCAATAAATTTTGCTTCTTGATTTTTTGAAAGATTTTTGAAATACTTATTAATAATGGAATGATCCATTGGAATTAAGTTTGACTTCGATCGTCGGTTAGCATCTTAGCCAGAAATTCCCTAGCGCGGAAAAGTTGCGCTTTCACCGTACCTAAAGGCATTTCCATTTCATCAGCAATTTCATCATAACTAAGTTCCTTAAAATAACGAAGCTCTATTAACTGACGATAATGTGGTTTTAATTTTTTAACGATCTCCTTTAAATACTTACTGTTTTGTTTTCGTATTGCATTTTCTTCCGGATTAAGCCCATGAGATTCTACCTGAATATATAATTTTTCTCCATTATCATCATTAAATGAAAGATCAAGCGAGGTAGTAGAAATCCGTTGCTTACGAATAAAATCGATGCAATTATTAGTTGCAATTCGATATAGCCAAGTGCTAAATGCATAGTTAGGCTGGTATTGTTTTAAGTTACTAAATGCCTTACCAAATACTTCAATCGTTAAATCTTCAGCATATTCATTTGAATTTACCATCTTAAGAACCAGATAGTAGATCGATTCGCGATAGAGATCTAATAGTTGAGAATAAGCCATTTGATCTCCTTTTAGAGCTCGGCTTATTATCTCAAAATCGCGTTGTCCTTTTTCAGACAAACGACTTATCAGGTCCACTTTGTCGGTTTCTTTAGCCATGTGCTTATGTAGATCAAAAAGTTTATTAAAAATAATATTAATTCAGTCAATGGAAAAATTCCGGCATTCTCAATCGTTCCTATTTTCTTTTTTAAAACTATGAAAATAAATGCATGTGCCAAGTATAATATCAAAGCACTTATCAAGAACGATATCTTTAAATCCGGGTAATTTAATCCTATGATCAATAGGCTATAATAGCTAATGATCCTTAGAGGCTTAATTCCTATTAAAAATGTTGTTTTCCAACGGTATTTCACAGAAGTACTCATATGTCTTCTTTTCTGATTATACCATGCTCTGAAATTATCCTTACTTATGCTATAGGTAGTGGCCTCCGGCTGTGCGCAAATAGTAGTATTATTTACCGTAGCAACCTGATTTATGAACAGATCATCATCCCCCCATTTAATATGTTGATGTCCTTTAAATCCACTTGCCTCTAGAAAAATTTCCTTCGTATAGCCTAAATTTCTACCCACTCCCATATAGGGTTTGCCCCTGGAAGCTAATCCAAGATATTGAATGGCCGTTTGCACTGTATCCATTCGAATAAGATAATTTAAGATGCCCTTTGTTTTAAAATACTGTCCAAAACCTAATACAATTTTCTTTGATTCATCGAATTGTGCACTCATAAATCCTAACCAATAGGGACTTGCAGGTACACAATCCGCATCCGTGAAAATCAATCTTTCAAATTGCGCTCCTTTAATTCCTAAAGTAATCGCGTATTTTTTACCTCCCTTAAAAACCTTGGATTCTCGCAAGTTTATTACTTGCAAATGAGGGTACTTTCGTTGATATTCTGCTAATATATATTCTGTATTATCATCAGAACAATCATTTACAACAATCACTTCATAGGAATAATGATGCTGTGAAAGCCATATTTCCAAATGTTCTTTTAAATTCTCTTCTTCATCGCGTGCAGCAATAATTACACTAACAGGGGTTTCGAAATCAGGTTCTTCATTGGAACTATACTGAGCTAAACCACCCCATATCCAGGCTAATTCAAAAAGATAGAGAATACAAGCAAGAATAAAGAATACAACTACAATGTAAACGTAGGGCATGCATAAAACATTTACTCGAAAAATACTGACAATGCTTTGATTTAATCGCTTAGATAAATGAAGCTTTTAAACAGTAAATTGTTACTGAATAACACCGGATCCGATCAACTCTTCACCATTATACCATGCCACAAATTGTCCGGAAGCTATTCCAATTTGAGCTTCTTCAAATATGACAAAGAGATATTCTTTTCCCATATGCAATGTAGCTTTCTGTAAATCTTGTCTATAGCGGATTCTAGCAAGATAATCTATACTTTCTCCTGTTTTAAGGGCGAGATCTTCCCTTAACCAATGAATATCTTCAATAGCTACTCTCAATCCTCTTCTTTGTAAACCAGGATGCTGACTTCCTTGCCCGGTATAGATCAAATTATTTACCGTATCGGTTTCAAGAATAAATAAGGGTTCGGGAGTACCACCAACATTTAAGCCTTTGCGCTGACCTATCGTAAAATAATGTGCACCACGATGACTTCCAATCACTTTCCCTTCATTCTTAGTATAGGAATACTTTTCACTCAAAGTCATCAAAACTTCAGGGTCATTAAAGTTCCCTTCAGTCTTATTTTTTTGAAAAAGGATGTTATTCTGATCGACTTCTATAATATCTCCTGTCTTCGCTTTTAATTGTTGCTGTAAAAAATCGGGGAGCTTAACCTTTCCAATAAAACAAAGTCCTTGTGAATCTTTCTTATCGGCTGTTACCAGGTTGAGCTCAGTGGCTATTCTTCTGACTTCAGATTTTTCTAAATGTCCGATCGGAAAAAGTGCTTTACTTAATTGCTCCTGATTTAACTGGCATAAAAAATAACTTTGATCTTTATTTTTATCCTTACCGGCAAGCAGTTTATAAATAGTCTTACCCTCTTTTTCGAAGGATTCTTTTTGACAATAATGTCCGGTCGCTACAAAATCAGCATCAAGTTGTTTTGCAGCTTCAAGAAAAACATCAAATTTTATTTCGCGATTGCAAAGAATATCCGGATTTGGCGTTCGTCCTGCTTCGTATTCTTTAAACATATAATCGACGATCCTTTCCTTATACTCTTCACTAAGATCAATCGTTTGAAAAGGAATTCCAAGCTTCTGGGCAACAAGCATAGCATCATTACTATCATCAATCCAAGGGCACTCATCAGAAATAGTAACAGAAGTATCGTGCCAGTTCTTCATGAACATAGCGATCACTTCATAGCCTTGCTCCTTTAATAAGTAAGCGGCAACCGAAGAATCTACTCCACCAGATAAGCCAACAACTACACGTTTCATTTCTTAAAATAAAATGCAAAATTAAGAAAGCATTCTTTTTATCAGCGCATTTAAATGATTTAATAAAAAGAAGTCAGGAGTTACAGAAGGTATAGAAGATCAGAAACTGATTTATGAGCTATTTTACTATCCATGTTTATTTTTAATTAATCATGAACAGTTAGAGATTCGAGAAGGATGAAGTTTTTAGAAAATCATGGGCATGTTATTTTAATCAATCCTCAAACTAACAATTAAACGATATCCAAATTCAACATTAAGTTTATATTTTTCCTAACAAGGGCACCCATAGAAGTGCATTCTGAAAAAACCTCGCTCTTATGAAAACGATTTAATTCATTGATCAGCTGTTGTCTTTTTTCAGGAGTTGAAATCAAATCATTCTCCATTACTTTAATTAAGTGACGATACTGATATTCGGCAAGTGAAATTCGCTTTGCCATTAAAGCCCTTTCTTCTGCCTGATATTGCCGGATCGATTCTTTTGAAAGAAAGTCCAGTGATAATTTTACATATTGAAAATTCTCTGTAAAAAACTGGGGAAAATAAAATCTTAGGCGGCCTTCATAAGCCTGCTGATCAAAATCGATGGTACGAATACGGTATTGGATCTGATCGAAATCGGGTGTCATATCGATTACGAAATTGTAAGAGCGCATATCGCCTAATAAACGAAGAAAGCAACGCTCATTAAATTTTACAAATTCCTTCGATAATCGAACTTTATTATGAGGGTTATGCAATAGATCATTCTTTAAAAATTGATCTCCAGGAATTCCCATAATATGTTCTTCTACGAGCGTATTATTAAAAACGAAGTAGTTTATCTTATTGGGAGAAACGATATGCTCCAATTCTAAACCATAAATTCTAGATGCATCGGCTTGTTTTATATAATAATAGTCGTAATTATCATTTACGGTATTTTTTATTTTTATTCTGAATGGATTTGAATTTCCAAATAAGCAATAATCAATACGATCTACCGAAAGGTGTTTGATTTGCTCCATGTTTCCATCAGAAGCGAGTAAGACATAAGTTTGAAGTAAGCCGGTATAAATCTCATCCTGATTGCTCGGAGGATAGGAAACGATCATCCATAAAGTGTCATTTCC
This sequence comes from Flavobacteriales bacterium, assembly GCA_024641785.1. GTDB lineage: Bacteria > Bacteroidota > Bacteroidia > Flavobacteriales_D > JAHECK01 > JAHECK01. The sequence continues at coordinate 37,215 of JAHECK010000004.1, forward strand.
GTCATTATCCAATAATGGAAAGGACATATCATACCTTAATAGATCTTCATAATTAAGAGGGAGATCCTGGCTTCTAAAAAATTTTTTTAAGTAGTTATGTAATTCTGTTTTAACAGGATAACCGGGCTTTTTCCTTAAATTCGAATCTCTCCCGTCTTCTGGATCTTCGATATGCAGATCATGTATTGGCATGGAATAAAAATACTACTTCTGGGTGAAACTTAGCGAAGCAAATTAACGGTTCCGTTTTTTTCAAATAATCGGCCTCCTGAATAATAGCTCACCATATAAACATAAACGATAGGCTGCATCGCTGCACCATTATTACTATTCCCATCCCATCCAAGCGATCGATCGAAACTTTGAAAAACCAGGACTCCACTTCGATCATAAATACGCATTATAAAACCTTTTTCATCTATCGTAGAACCCTCTACTTTAAATACATCATTGATTCCATCACCATCAGGAGAAAATGAATTTGGAATATAGACTCGATGATCTTCTTTTACAGTAATTGATTTTTCATATTCATCTTCGCATCCAAAATCGCTGCTTACACTTAGCACTGCCATATATACTCCAAAAGACTTATATGTATGTTCAGGAGCGAGCATTTGGCCGCTGGTGAATTCGCCTAAAGCTTGATCTCCAGGAGAACCACTTACAAGGACTCCATCTCCAAAATCCCATTCCATAAGGGCTGAGTTTCCACTAAGGTCTGTAAAGATCACTTCCCCTTCTGCCATAGAAACTACATCGTCGCTTACTTCAAAAAAGGCTTCGATCACGTTTGGATTTTCAGGAACCATCCATTGAGAAACGAAACAACCATTCGCATCAATAACTTTAAAACGACTTGAAACTTCATTCAAATCACTAAAAAAGCTTGAAGAAACAGGGTCTTCATCATTCAGAACAAATTGTAAGGGTTCCACTCCACCGGAGACTACCTCCACATTCATCCATAGATCGCTTGGATCGCAGCTTGGAGAAAAAGGATATAATTCAAATTCGATCTGAGGAGGCTCAGTCGGAGTAACACTTGCTATCGTAAAACAGTTATTGTCAAGACTGTCAATAACCATAACACTATAGGTAATTCCAGCCTCTAAATTAGCCTGAGTACTTGTTGTCACATCGTTGGTACTATTGTCCCATTGAAACAAAAACTGACCTGAACCACCAGAATATTGAACCGTGGCTACTCCATTATCATCGCCAAAACAGTTTAATTCAACCGCTTCTATAAATGCACTCATGTTCTCAATTTGCAATAATGAAGTATCAAGCATTGCAATACATCCATTTGAATCCGTGGTAATAATTTGATAGGATCCAATGGGAAGTCCATCAAAAGAAACGTAAGAACCAAGTTGAGTTGAATTATTTAAATCGCTTTGGTATGGTGTACTTCCTCCGCTTATCTCGATATTTATCACACCACTATTAAGATCTGAACAGGTAACAGGATGAATTGAACTGACATTGATGATCAGAGAATCCGGTTGAGAGACTACAATTGAAGAATCTTCTATGCATCCATTACTATCTTTTATATATAAAGTATATTCATTTGCGATCAATCCGTTAAAAACACCGCTGTTTAACCAAGTGACTTGATCCATTGAAAATGTATAAGAGGGATTTCCACCGGAACCAATGAGTTCAATACTTCCATCATCGAATCCGAAACATGAAACATCTTCTACAACAGGCACAATAAAAATCTCCAGGGCATTAGGTATAAAAACAAATGTTGAATCGCTGCAACCTAGGCTATCCACCCCAAAAAACTGGGTCATACCGGGATAAAGATTGTGAAATGTATCGCTAGTTTGTAATTCGTCAATACTTAATCCATATGTGGTCCCGCCATTTCCACCACTTGATCCAACAAGAACAGTTGCCGTAGAATCCCCAAAACAAGCCGGAGGAACGAGGGCTAAAACATCAATATCAAAGGGCTCTGCTTCATAAAGACTTACAATTTGTGAGACATTACATCCATACTGATCCGTAATACTTATATAATAAGCTCCATCATTTAAATTGCTGACTATAGTATCAGTAAAATTTCCTATGCCAGGAATAAAATAGTTATATGAAGGAGTACCTCCGCTCACTGCGATAGAAAAACTTCCATTTGCATCTCCAAAACATGTTGGGTTTGTAGTAAGAATAGTATCAATTAGTAAGACTGAAGGTTCGGTGATCTCAAATTCGTATTCGATAGAACATCCCGAAGTATCGCTGATATAGAGCGTATATAAAGCGGAAGCCAAGTTATTAAAACTGCCAATTGTAGAAATTTCGGAAGTATTAAGCTCATATTCAAGATCACCACTTCCTCCATTTGCATTAAAAAAAGCACTTCCATTGTTAAATCCAAAACAACTCACATTAGAAATAATATCATTTTGTAAATAAATACTATCAGGTTCCTCTATTGTAAATGAGAATTCGGCCTGACAATTATTTGAATCTAGAACCATGATCTCGTGTATCCCTGCATCCAAATTATTTATGAATTGATTTGTTCCATTACTTAGAGTATCAATAAAATAATAGTAGGGTGCGGTTCCTCCTGAAACGATCACTTCTACAATGGCATTCTCATCTCCAAAGCAATTCAGCGGATTTATTTCATTAATTAAAATTCCTAAGGAAGATGGTGAATTGATCTCTATGACAGTATCATTCGTACAAAAATTACCATCACTAATGCTAATAGTATAAGTGCCATCGCCCAATCCGGTAAATAATCCATTGGTATTTGAAACCGATCCCGGAGATAGGGTATAATTAACTATTCCACTGGTGTTTTCTGCAGATAATGCAATAAAAGCATCGCTCATACCAAAACAACTTGCGAATCCAATTGAATCTATGATAATCTGAACCTCCTGAGGATCATTTATTACAAAACTCAAACTATCGTTACAACCTTGAGAGTCTTCAGCATACACATAATGATCTCCGGAATACAAACCCATAAATGTATTTGATACATCAAGTCCACCACCATCTAACGCATATTCATATGGCCCTATACCATTAGAAATTGAAAAAGAAACTACTGCATCATCATATCCAAAACAACTTGGAGGACTTATATTGTTCAGTTGCAAATTGAGTTGAGTAAGTAAAAAGATCTCCACTTCCACTTCAGCCATACAACCTGTAGCATCCATTACATTTACAATATAAGATCCTTCCTCAAGATTTGTAAACGTATTATCTGCCGAATAATTAATTCCATCGATCGAATACTGATAAGGGCTGGTGCCTGTTGTTCCATTTACCGTAACACTTCCCAAATTGCCATTATTGCAAAGAATATTCTGTTGAGAATAAATAGATCCTTGAAGTAAACTCTCCTGCAATACTGCAACCTCAACAGAGTCAGAACAGCCATCATCATCAATTACCCAGGTTTGATATACTCCATTATCTAATCCTGTTGCATGCCCTCCCGGTATGAATGTTCCGTTCACATAAAAATCATAGCCCGGGTCTCCTCCACTTGCACTTAACCAAAATTCTCCGGTCGCATCATCCACACAATTAATATTCATAACTGAATCTAATTGAATTTCAAGAGTTTGAACACTATTAAGCAAGCTGGTTATAGTCGCCACACAGCCATTGTCATCTGTAACAAGCACCGTATAGAATCCTTCTCCTAAATTATTAAAAGAGCCTCCCGCTTGAGGAGGATTTCCATTGAGTTGGAAAGTAAAAGGATATAAACCTGAAATTACCCCAACACTTAAAGCACCATTATTCACTGTCTCACAAGATGGTGGTGTTTGTGTTGCCCAAGCTAATGATAGTGGAGATGTAGCAACGATGGAAAAATTTTCACTGCTTGTACAGCCATTTGCATCTACAACATAAAAAGTATAATTCCCTACACCAAGGTTTGAAAAAAGAGGATTTATTTGAAAATTAATATTATCCAAAGAATACATTTTTGGAGAGGTCCCTCCTGTTCCGGCTCCGGAAACAGAGCCGTTTGTATCGATCATACATGAAACATTTACCACCCCCATAATTTCGGCGTCCAATGCGAAATTTGGTTCATTTACAACTATAATTTCTGTAATGATACAACCATTAGCATCTATAAAATCTATATTATAGGTCCCAGCAAAAAGAGAGGGTATCATTGTATTAGCCGTTAGCCAGGCACCGCTATTAATTCTGTAATTATAGGGTGATTGCCCTCCGCTAATAGAAAAATAGATAATTCCATTTTCTCCACCATAACATAAAACATCTTGAATTGAATCGATGGAAACTGAAAATAAAGGGACCCCAATAATATTAACATTTTGAACAGTTTCACAAAGATTTGTATCTACGATCGTTACACTGTAGGGACCTGCACTTAAACCAGTATAAAAAGGAACAGACTGCAATGGACCAGCGTTTAATGCGTATTGATAAGGCTCTGCACTTCCATTTGGACTTAAATAAATTGCTCCATCGCTATCTCCAAAACAAGTGGGTGCTAACAATGAATCTACATTTACAGAGGGTGCAGCAATCGCTTCAATTGTAAAGGTAGAATCATAAATACAGGCATTTGCATCTTGTATCCAAAAAGTATGGTCCCCCGGAGTTAAGCCACTAAAAATGAAAACCGGTGAATAGGCATTTCCATCTGAGGAATAGCTATAAGGAGCTATTCCGTCCTGACCTTGAATTTCCAGAGTTCCATTTGGCGAACCCGGACAAAGTGCCGTACTTCCCGATACTAGTTCAATATGAATTTGATTCTGTTGGGCCAAAGTAATTGTAGTGTCAAAAAGACATCCGTTCTGATCCTGGATCAAGAAAAAATAAGTAGAATCACTAAGACCGGTAAACAAGCCATTGACTTCCCAATTTGAACCAAAATCAATCGAATAACTATAAGGTCCGGTCCCATTATTTCCTAATAAATCAATAAGGCCATCCATACTTTGTTCACATATCGGATCAACAAGGTTTTGAACTGACGCTCCAACCGAGGAAGATTCAAAAAGATACACACTTGAAACGACGCTGCATCCGAGATCTGATAGAAGCGTAATCGTATGAGGACCAATAGAAACATTGCTAAATACATTTGATAATTGCGGAATTCCATTATCTAAAATATATTGATAGGGAGCTACACCACCCGATCCTATCACCGTAATAGCACCGTCACTCGCTGTGCCGCAGATCGCATCCGTAACAATAAGATCATCGATCAGAAGGTCATTGGTTTCGACTAAATCTATAATAATACTAGCAGTACATAAATTAGCATCTAAAACATCGATCGTATAGGTGCCGGAAGACAAAGAAGTGAAAAGACCGGTCGACTGATTCGGATTTCCATTGAGGGAATAAGTATAAGGACCTACTCCTCCACTTGCTCCTACTTCAATTGAACCATTTGATGAAATATCACAATAGACATCTACTTTATTGATCAATGAAATGCTTAAGGGACTTTGACTCCCAAGAATATAGGTTAAGGTAAATACACAGCCATTAGCATCTCTAACTTTAAACACATAAGACCCAGAGACCAATCCGGTAAAAATTCCTGAAATTTGCCATGGATTCGTTCCATTTCTATATTCATAGGGTCCAACTCCACCTGCACCTATCAGTTCAAGACTCCCGTTATTAGCTCCTGAACATAATGGTATTTGTACGTTTTGAATTTGAAAATATAAGCTATCAGGTTCCTGAATTGTTATAAGACTATCGATTTCACAATCATTATCATCGATGGCAGTAATTTGATAATCTCCGGCTCCAAGACTGCCAAAAAAAGGGGTATTTACATCATTTGCTCCATCGAGTTGAAAGGTATAAGGAGGATCTCCTCCAATAACTTCAAATGAAATTTCACCACCGGTTCCATTAAAGCAATTCGGATCAATAAGGTTAAAATTAGCCAGATTAAATGGTAATGGTTCAGTAAATAAGAGTGAAATGGAGTCGGTACACCCGTTCAGATCTTCCAGCCAAAACTGATATTGACCCGCCGTTAGGTTGCTAAATAATCCGCTATCTTGATAAGAAATTCCATCAACGGAAAAAATATATGGAGAAGTCCCTAACTCCCCAAGTAATTGAACCGAACCTGAAGCGGAACCATAACAGTCGATATTAATCTGATTAATAGCAACAATATTTATTTGAGATAGAGCAAGTATTTCAGTATTAACAGTATCCGTGTGACCAACTCCATCGACGGCAATGATCTGATAATTTCCACTTCCTAAATTATAGAAATCTCCATCCGATTGAAAATTCGCCCCTCCATCAATAGAATACTGAAAAGGAGCACAACCAGATGATGCTGAAACAATAATAAACCCATCTGTATTTCCAAAGCAAGCTACATCAGCCCATTGGAAAACACTTATGACTAATTGACTAGCTATATCAATGTTAAAATTGATTGTAAAAACAGCATCATTTGCATCGTTAATGACGATACTATGATCTCCAACAACTAAATTTAAAAAATCACCATTCGACTGAATGATTGATGCATCAAGTGTATAGGTATATGGAGGAAGCCCATCTAAACCAATTACTGATATCGACCCAATAGAAGGAAGTTCACATCCCGGCTGATTTATGGACACAATTTCTCCCGACAGGTCTTGACCTGTTACAAATAATGGAAGCAAAAGCAACCATAGGAGATACCATTTTTTTAACCCACCCTCCATAATTCTAGGTTTAATCTACTGATTTTGAAGATTATAATGTGTTTTATTAAGCCGTGCTACTCAGGCCTTGGTTCAGGTTCTAAGAGGCTTTCAATAATACGAAATTTTATCTAATCTGAGGATAGAGTCAAAAGCAAAAGACCCGTAAATACGGGCCTTTCAACAACTTACAAATAACCTTTTATCTATTGATAAATAATTTTTTACTCAATGCATTTCCATTCACAGCTATTTCAACAAAATAAATTCCATTATTAAAACCGGAAGTATTTAATATATATTGATGTGAACCACTATATAAGTTAGCTTTAGCAAGATCTGCCACTTTTTGACCAAGTGAATTAAACACAGAAATTGTAACATGAGATTCCTCAAGCATTGTAAATTTTATTAAGGAATAATCTTGAGCCGGATTAGGCATTATATTAAATGAAGTTACATTTTGTTCGATATCATTAACAGACATAGGTATAAATTCAGATTCATCGAATCCAATTCCCTTTACATAAGCAAAATTAGTAATCGCTAATTCCCCCGAAAAATCAGGTACACATACGTAGGGTAATTCATAGTCAAAATCATCTCCTCCCGTTATACAAACCGGAGACATCGTTGCATAAATAGCCACCGTTTCAACATCGGTATCTAGGGTAAGATTTTTTACTTCTGTCCAGGTGTTATTTGTTACATCAATACCCCTTCCAAAAATGTCTGGTAGTTCATTATCTATCTCATCAACAGAAGTTAACCAACAGAAAAATAATTTTTCTCCATCTTCACTAACAGCAGCCTGTACATGGGTATATAGATCCTGGAAACTTGCTGCATCAAGAAATAGACCGGGACCTGAATTTTCAATCGTTCCTATGATCATATCAGACCAGGTATTATCAGCATTACTTAGTGTATAATCCACTAAATAGCCCTCATAAAAGAAGCCCGTAAGATCTTCCGCATACTGCATCACCTCACCTAAAACATGAAGGTCTCCATTGAGATCAACCACCGCATCAAAATCTCTGAAATAAGGCAAATTATTTAAAGCCGTACCTGAATTAGAATTTGCTATATCCAGTTCAGCTTGCAAAATCCATGACGCTCCATTATCCGTTGTTTTATAAACCACTGGCCGTTCTAATTCTCCATCATACTCATTTAAACAACCTCCAATGATCATATAACCAACACTTCCATCACTACTAAACGCACTGTTTATATTTCCATTTACAATAGGGAATCCTCCCGATAACTTAAAATCGGGTACAACAGCAGTATATTCCCAATCGAGTTCTTCGCTGCTTTCATTTATACTTCCTTTCCAAAAAGCATACTGCGTTAAATTTGTAATTTGATCTCCCGTCCAATTTGTTGAAATCGCATAGAAATCATCTCCTCCAACAACTAAACTACGACCCTGATAATCGACATTATATATTCCATTATCAGAGTCATTCAATGCTTGCAGAACTTGTTCATCGGCAGGTTCGCTTCCATCCATCTTTTGAGATCCAAAAAAAGTATGTGTCCAAATGGAATAGGCTCCACCAACCGAAACACATGGTCCCATAGCGGCATAATAAGAATCATCCATAGTTCCACCTGCAGGAGTTAATAGTGCTCCCGAAGGATAACGATATCCATAAACGATAACTTCACCGTCGGGTGTTGCAAAATGAAGTCCATCATCACTTCCTCCAGTCGAATTTGAATCGACCATCATTGGGGTCAGCAGCTCATCGATTGTCCATGTAGCACCTCCATCAGTAGAGATATCATAACGCACGACTCCAGACCCTCCCAAACTAGGGAAAATGGAGACATCTTGTCTGTGAATAAAGCTAACGGCATCGAGTGCAGGATTATAATGAACTTGATTTTGACTTGCATCGAGAATGGTATAAATATTAGAAGCGGTTCCAATGTAGATCGTTTCATTCATTTGTGATTTATCGATCACAGATCCAGAATTCGATTCATTTATTAAATGGTTATCTGAAGCAGTAGCTTCGTTCGATCTGGGAATGAGTTGCGATTGACTTGAAGATTGCGCAAAAAGCGTTGAAGCTGATATACAGATCAGCCCAATAAGTAAACGTTTTTTCATAGTAGTTAATTAGGTTAAACAATAGTTTTTTAAATATAATAAATCCTAATTAATTAAATTTCACTCTTTTATAAAAATAAAAAAGCCGTCCCGAAAATTCGGGACGGCTTTTCAATAAAATTAATGATTCTTATTTAGAGATCACAACATTAAAGTTACTTACATTACCATTTGCGTAACGAAGACCAAAAGTATACATCCCTTTATCAAGATTTGATACATTTACTTTAAGAATTTCACCAGTACTAACACTAACAGATTGTGTTTCAACTAATTTTCCGCTAATATCAAATATATTAATGGTAGTTAAACCAGAAACATTTTTCAAAGGAATACTAATGAAATCATTAGCAGGATTAGGGTATGGAGTAACGTCGATCACATTACTTACTTCATTAATTGAATTAGCATTTGCATCGAAAAAATGAACGGCAATACCAGGACAAATTTCTGTTCCAAATCCATTAGTATACCATGCTGTACCTTCTGAATTTGGGAAAATTGGTTGTAAATAATGGTTCTGAGTTGTCGAATAATCCAATTTAGAAGAGTTGAATCCTGTGAAAATATCGTCACTTTCGTAAGCGATACAGAATAAATATCTTGCGTCATCATCAAGAATAATAGTTTCTTCAAAAGGAGCATAAACATTTACCTCATCCATATCTTCACCAACATATTCATAAACTCCTGAAGTTAAAAGATCAAGATCTACTTCATCAACACCTGTAAAAGCGGCATCATCTAGATCATCAAATTGAAGTGTCCATTCATAAGCATAAACAGAAATTACTTCTCCATCTATTGCTACTCCATTAGTACTAGTAGCAGCAAATGTTATCCCTTTTACTCCAACACGACTTGCATTTGGATCTTGGAAAGCAACACATATCTGAATTTCACCATCAGGAGTAGAAGGTCTGTAATAAGTAATATTATCAGGTCCTTCAGCTTCACTTGGAATGTTAGCGTATGAAAATAAGGAATCACTCATTGAAAATGGAGCATCAAACATATCATCACTTGGAAAATCATCCGGAGTTCCAGAACTAACGGAATAAACTAATTCATATACACCATTACCGTAAGAAGATTGACTAAAAGAAGGTAATTCAACAAACACGCTATCACCAGAAAGAACTTCAACAGGGACAGATGATTCACTGTAAACACTATTTCCATCGAAAGTAATATCAGCTGTTAACACAACATCTGATTGATCATTAACACCAAAATTAGTTACCCATACTCCAAGGTCTGGAGCAAACTCAGAAGCATCTTGCGAAAGTAATTGAATACTTGAAGCTTGAGGTGCTCTAATAACATCACTTGGCTTAATACCTAGGTCATTATCAAAATAACCAGTTTTATTACCAATAAAAACAAATAATCCACCTGCTTCAATTTCAGGTCGTAAACTTTCACCGGCAATTCGAGTGATCATAACTACAGGGATCGTTACTTCAGCTCCAACAGCTCCTCCTCCCATTGCAATAGGATCTTGATCAGCGTAGGTAATGATAACAACGGCAACTGCTCCAGCTTCTTGACAGGCCAGTGCCTTTGCTCCAAATTCGCAAACACCTCTATAAAGTACTGCTACTTTTCCATCAACATCACTAATTACAGGAGGCTCACATACCAATGAATCAGCAGTTGCTGATCCATCATATGCCATTGCCATCTCAGCAAGTACAGCATTTGCAGGATTCAATAAATCTGGAACACTCCAGTCGGTACTAGCACTATCAGCATACGTCATAACGTAATTTCCTTCAAGAGGAGAGGGTGCTTGAATATAAAATACAACCTGCGCCTGAGCAAAGGTGTAGCTTAAGGCAAAAAATAATAATAGTAAATTTCTTTTCATAGTATAAAATTTTAGTTTAAAAAATTGAGTAGGTGGTAAATATAATACATTCAATGTAATTATTTTTCAAACTTTTTTAATAAAAAAACCGCTTCACAATGTGAAGCGGTTTTTAATAAGTCTAATTTTCTTACTTAGAGATCACAACATTAAAGTTACTTACGTTACCATTTGCATAACGAAGACCAAAAGTATAAATCCCTCTATCAAGATTTGAAACATCATATTTTACAACTTCTCCAGGAGTAACAGTAATTGATAAAGTCTCAACTAATTTTCCGCTAACATCAAATACTTGAATGGAAGTCAAACCAGTTACATCTCTTAATGGAATTTGAATAAAATCTCTTGCTGGATTAGGATAAGGAGTAATATCGCTAGCAACATTCACTTCATTTATTCCTACAGCATTAACATCTACCATTTTTACAGCAAGCCCTGGCACCATATCAGTACCAAATCCATTTACATACCAAGTTTGCCCATCATAATTTGGATACATTGCTTGTAAATAAACATCCTGAGTTGCGCCATAATCCACTTTAGAAATATCATATCCAAATCTCACAACATCACTATCAAAAGCTACACAGAAAAAATAACGAACATCATCTTCTAATTCGATTTCATCTTCGAATGGAAGATAAATATTTTCTGCTGATAAGTCATCTCCAACATATTCATAAACTGCTGATGACAATAGATCTAGATCAACATCACTAATTTCGACAAATGCAGGATCATTCAAATCTTCAAATTGAAGTGTCCATTCGTAAGCATAGATTGAAATTACCTCACCATCTAAACCTTCTCCAAATGTAGACATAGCGAATGTCATCCCAAGTGGTGTTACTCTACTTCCATTTGCATCCTGAAATACTACACAACTTTGATTTTCTCCAAACGATTCTCCTGCTGAAGTAAATTGTGCATTTACTGGACCGGTAGCTACATCAGGAACTTGAGCATAAGAAAATGTATTCTCACTCATCCTGAAATCAGCTAAAAATAGATTATCTGCAGGAAAATCTTCCGTGGCTGCACTTTCTGTTGTATAAGACATTTCATACATCCCTAATGGATAGTTTGCTTGACTAAAAGTTGGTAAAGCAAAATACGCACTGTCACCTGATAAAATATCCATTGGATCAGAAACCTCATTATATAAATTATCAACACCCAAATTAATATTCGCAGTTAAAGTAACGCCTGTTTGATCATTCGATCCGAAATTAGTCACCCATGCTCCAACTTGAACATCAAATTCTGAATCATCTTGAGATAATAATTGAATATTAGATGCGAATTGGGCACGTACAACATCATTGTTTTTTAAACCCAAATCATTTTCATAATACCCAACCTTATTACCGATAAAAACAAAGGTTCCACCAGCTTCAATTTCCGGTCTTAAATTATTACCTGCAATTCGAGTAATCATTACTACAGGGATCGTTACATCGACTCCAACAGCTCCTCCACCCATTGCAACAGGGACTTCTCCTTCATAAGTAATAATAACAACAGCAACTGCACCTGCTTCTTGACAAGCTAAAGCCTTTGCTCCAAATTCGCATGCCCCTCTAAAAAGTACGGCTACTTTTCCATCAACATCACTAATTACAGGAGGCTCACAAATCAATGAATCAGCAGTTGCAGATCCGTCATAAGCCATCGCCATTTCGGCAAGAACAGCATTTGCTGGATCTGTTAAATCTGGAACACCCCAATCAACTCCAACATCAGCATAACTTAAAGTGTAGTTTCCTTCTAGTGGCGAAGGCGCCTGAACATAAAATACAACCTGCGCTTGCACAAATGTGTAGCTTAAGGCAAAAAATAACAATAGTAAATTTCTTTTCATAGTATAAAATTTTAGTTTAAATATTAGTGTAATGTATAAATATAATGAAATGAATCCCTATCCCATAATATTATACTAACATTTTTTAAAATTATAAGAGGCAAAAGCAAAGGTAGTTCTGACCAACTAGTGAAGCTATATATCAATAGAATATGAAATTCCTAGAATAAAATTCTGAGCAGGAGCAACTGCATTTAATTGTTGCTGATAACGATAATAAGCGCTAATACTTTGCTTCTTAGAAATGGAATAATCTAAGCCTGCATCTATTCGCTGCTGTGAAAATCTACGGTCCTGATAATTAGTTCTATAATACAATTCATAAGCTAAATATGGATCTAGAGGAAATTTACGAGTTCGGTATTTCACCTTGATCTTATTTCTAAAATTTGCAGGCAGCTCTTTGATCTCCCCATTAAAATTATAATCATAACGTATTCGATATTGAAAACGAAAGCGGTCTGCTTCAAACTCAAATTTTGCATAAGCAAATAATCGATTTACTAATGCTTGATCATACCAACCACTTAATCGGTAGCCCCCTGAAAAAACCAAAAATTTTAAAGGGTCGGTCTGCGCTTGAACTTCAATATAATTTTCATTAATATCAGCCAAATTGTTCTCCCTTCGATAGGCAGCTTCAAACAAAAGGTCAAACTTCTTATTTACCTTATATTTAAATCCTGCATCAAGCCACAATTGAAAGTCTTTTTGCCCTATCGGACTTGATCCCATTTCTTGCGCAAAGAAAGATGACGAAAATAGAATTAAGATAAAAAGAAGTAGGTATTTTTTCATTTTTCTAGTGCTTACCAATTCTCAATTACAAGATCTTCGAGAACTGCACTGTCCCCATTTTTTGAAATATTTACTTCCATTATCACCGTCTTAACACCTGAATCACATGGATCGATCGGACTGCATTCGGTATAGGTATAAACAGTATATTTTCCTGCATATAAATATGAGAATTTATACTTACCATCCGGATCTGTTTTTACTTCATCTCCATAAAAATCCTCATCTCCAAATACAATATAAACACGCTGTTCGGGCTTATAATATTCGCTCTGAAACTGACCGGAGTTATTATAATCTTTTTCTAATACATAGCCATAAATAGTGCTTTTCCCACCATATCCTTCTTGCTTGGTACATGCACTTAGAATTACAAACAACATTAATAAAATGCTGAATTTTTTGATGATCATTTTATTCCTCTCCATTATTTTCTTCATAAATTTTACTTACTAGTGTAGCGTATTTTTCTAAGATCGCTTTTCTTTTTAATTTTAAAGTTGGAGTTAATTCTCCTCCGCCTATTGTAAAGGGGGCACTTACAAATTCATACTTTTTTATTTGTTCCCATTGTCCGAATCCTTCATTATAATGAGCGATTATCTTTTCCATTTTTTTTATAAGAAGTTCATCCATTAATACCTCTTTATCTCCCGGATACGGCTTTTGTTTATGGGAATAGTATTCTTTTATATGTGAGAAATCAGGAACGATTAATGCAGCTGGATGCTTTCTATTCTCTCCTATGACCATGATCTGCTCTATAAATGTAGATGCCTTAAAGGTGTTTTCCATCAATTGCGGTGCTACATATTTACCCCCTGAGGTTTTGAACATTTCCTTCTTCCTATCGGTGATCTTTAAAAAGCCTTCAGAATCAATTTCTCCTATATCTCCGGTATGAAACCATCCGTCATCCGAAAGCACTTCCTTGGTTTTCTCTTCATTTTTAAAATAGCCCATCATCACATTCGGACCTTTACATAATACTTCTCCGTCCTCAGCTATTTTTATTTGCACTTTATCAATGGCCTTTCCAACGGTTCCAATTTTAAAATACCGATCCGCCATCATATTAACAGTAATCACAGGCGAGGTTTCAGTAAGCCCATAACCTTCCATTACCGGCACTTGCGCTGCGTTATATATTCTCGCAAGTCGTGGTTGCAATGCCGCACTTCCGGAAGCAACTACTTTTACATTTCCTCCTAAAGCTTCTCTCCATTTACTAAAAATGAGTTTATTGGCGATCTTTAATTTAAATTCATACCATGCTCCATTCGCCTGATAAGGTTCATATTTTTTCGCCAGTTCTAGTGCCCAGAAAAACAATCCTCTTTTAATGCCTTTTAACTCGCTTCCTTTTAAAACGATCTTATCATAGATCTTTTCGAGTAAACGAGGAACTGCTGAAAATCCATTAGGCTTAACCTCTTTTAAATTATCACTGATAGTATCAATAGACTCAGCATAATAAATTGAGACCCCAACATATACGTACAGATACGTTAAAATTCGCTCGTAAACATGGCATAATGGGAGAAAACTTAAAGCCTTATTACCCGCATCTAGGGGTAATCTCTTTTGACTTGCGAGTACATTACTCACTAAATTATTATGAGAAAGCATCACTCCTTTTGGAACTCCTGTGGTCCCTGAAGTATAGATCAGCGTAGCTAAATCCTCATTTTTCACATCATTCTTAATCATTTCGACCTTCTCTTGATACTCTACGTCTCCTAATTCCATCAGGTCCGTCCATCTTCTCACCCCTTCTATTTGATCAAAAGAAAAAATCTCCTGAAGCGATTCAACCTTATCGAAGATGGCATTTACTTTATCATAAATCTCTTTATCTGATACAAAACAAAATTTTATCTCTGCATTATTAAAGATATACTCATACTCTGAAGAGGAGATGGTTGGATAGATCGGAACATTTACCGCTCCGATTTGAAGAACCCCCAGATCTACGATATTCCATTCCGGACGATTATTGGAAACTAATCCTATTTTGTCACCCGGTTGAACACCTAAAGATAAAAGTGCTCTACTCAATTTATTACCCAAACTGATATATTCTTCTGTCGAATACTTTATCCATTCGCCTTTTACTTTTCCAGCTAAAGAAACATCAAGAGGATAATGTTCTTTTTGATAATGAATAAAATCAAATAATCGTGAAATCTTTTCCATGGAATAAAAATGTGTTTTAATGCATTAAATATAAGTTTTTAGCGCAAATCAAAATCTAAAAAAGCACAAAACTCAAAATACAAAATCCTAAAAGCTCAAAATACAAAACTCAAAATAAGCATAAATTTTAGTATTTGAACATTTGAATTTATCCTCCTTCGTTGCATTATGGCGGACTGGATTAGAGATTCAGATCTATTTCCTTTTATAAACTACTTCTCCGTTAACATAGGTCGCCATTACTTTAATTTCAGGAATATGAATTTCGTCAACGCTCATTATATCCTGTTCTAAGATTACGAAATCGGCAAATTTTCCAAGTTCTAAACTCCCTTTTTCCATCTCTTCAAAGTTCGATAAGGCTGCCCAAATGGTCATTCCCATCAGGGCTTCTTTTCTGCTTAACTTTTGTTCCGGTAAAAAGGATCCTTCAGGATAGCCTTTCAGATCTTTTCGAGCAACCGCAGCATAAAAGGTTTTTAATGGGTCGATATCTTCCACCGGAAAATCGGTTCCAAGCGCAACCAGACCATTTGCTTTTAATAGCGATTGATACGGGTAAGCCTCGTTCATACGCTCCATGCCTAAGCGTTCTTCAGCCCAATACATATCCGATGTAGCATGGGTTGGTTGTATGGAGGGGATGATGGAAAAATCTTTAAATTTCTGAATATCAATTTCTGTAACGATCTGGGCGTGTTCAATTCTCCATCTTAGATCATTTGTACCACCCAATACTTTTGCATACACATCTGTAAGATAACGATTGGCCGAATCGCCGATACAATGTGTATTAAGTTGGAATCCATTCTTATAGCAGGATGCCGCAAGACTATCATAATGATCAAAACTTGCTAAAAGGAAACCCCATTCTTCAGGTTTATCTGAATAAGGTTCTAACAATGAAGCGCCTCTGGAACCAAGCGCTCCATCTGCATAAACTTTTACCGATCTCACATTTAGACGATCTGTTTTAACAGGTCCATTCGAAAAATAATAATCGAGATTATCCGGATGATCAGCGATCATAGCGTACACTCTCATTTTCAAACTCCCTTCCTTTTGCATCGCATCAATAAGTTCAATTTGAGATCGATCAAGTCCCGCATCATCAACGGTAGTTATTCCAACTTCAAAGCAATTTTTTTGAGCCTTTAGCAAACCATTTTTTATATCATCGTCATTCATATAGGGAGCTAAAATTTCTTCAATTAAGTCCATCGCATTATCTATTAAGATCCCGGTTAATTTACCATTCTTAAGCTCAACGATTCCTCCCTCCACAATTTGACCTACTTCAATATTTGCCATTTTTAAAGCAAAATCATTTACGATAACTGCATGCCCATCAATCCTTCTTAAGATCACAGGTCGATCAGGAAATAATTCATTTAATCGTGTATTATCAGGAAACTCCTCTACTTCCCAGTCATTTTGATCCCATCCTATACCATATAATAGCGCTTCATTAGTGCCCAAAGAAAAAATTTGCATTCTTTCAAGAACATCATTCCATGATGTTGTCCCTACCAGATCAGCACTGGTTAATCCAAGCCCATAATAAAGAAAATGACAATGCGCATCGATAAAACCAGGATATACAAATTGCTTCTTAGCATCGATTACATTTTCTGATCTATACTTATTCATTATTGCCCTTTCGGCTCCTAATTCCACTACTTTTCCATCTTTTATGGCAAAAGCCTCAGCAATACTAAATTCTTCGTCGACCGTATACACTTTCGCATTATGCACAATCATGTCTACTTCTATATTTTTATAGTTACAGGATACCAGACTTAAAATCACTAACAGGGAAAAGGTCGCTCGAAACATCTTGATCATTTTAATTTTTTAAGGTTACAGCGAAAATGCGAATTTTTGGGGGTTTTTTCTTCATTATTTTTAATGTTAAAAATGTCACTTCCAAATAAGGATGCTTGCTTACATTTGCTAAAAAAAATTAATGCCAGAAAAGAAAAAATTTCCCACTACTGTTCTTACGTTTTCTATCATATTCATAATAGGGGTTTTTATCGCTTATTTCATTCAAAAGAAAGATCGATTACCAATCTATAATCCCGCAGATATCAATCCGAGTTTGGTTGATGAATCCATTCGGAATGTGGATCATGATCATCGAATTCAATCATTTTCATTGATAAATCAACTCGGAGATACGATCACTGAAAGTACTTTTGAAGGAAAGATCTATGTCGCGGATTTTTTCTTTACTACCTGTATGAACATTTGTCCGAAGATGTCGAAACAAATGGATCGTGCTGCCGAAGAATTTAAAGCTGATGAAGAAGTGATGTTTATTTCTCATTCTGTTACACCTGTTTCAGATTCAGTTCCGGTTCTGGCAGCCTATGCCGAATTATATGGAGCAGATCCAACTAAATGGATGCTTGTAACAGGAGATAAAAAAGAAATTTATGGTCTGGCCCGAAAATTTTACTTTGCGGTAACGAGTAATGGCAAAGGAGACAGCACTGACTTTATCCATACCGAAAATTTTGTGTTGATCGATAAGGAAAAAAGGATCAGAGGTTTTTATGACGGAACTTCAAGCAAGGAAGTAGATCAACTTATTGATGATATTCGAATTCTTCAAAAGGAGTATTAGTTTAAAAAGAAAGTCAGAAGATCAATAACAGGTACCGCAAATAGCGCTAAGTACCGCAAATATTTTTAGCGCTTTTTCCGCGCTTTCTGCGCCTTTGTTTTTAAAAATGAGCCACAATGCTTGCTTTTACATTCATTCCGGGTCCGGTGATCCCACTCGAATAAGATCGGTATCTTTCATTTAAAATATTTTCAAGTCCTAAGTCTAAACGCACCGAACTAGAAATAAACCAAGACCCTTGAAGATTTAGTACATACCAATTTGGAGAATAAGGATTCCCATTTTCATCTTTTGCATAGAGGTATGCTTTCTCTCTTTCCGAAGGTGCCAACATATTATAATTGATACTTCCATTATAAACACCATTTAAGTCAACTCTAAATAATTTACTTTGATATACCAGATGAAGCGCAGTCATTAATGGAGTTACATGGCGCAATTGGTCACCATTACCATCTTCTCCTCTTGTGTATACCAAATTCCCGATCACATTAAAGTTGTTTCCCAGAGCCCAATTAATTGATGACTCAATCCCATATACCCAACCATTTCCGAGGTTTTGAATCGCCTCTACCTTGCTTAGTTCT
>JAHECK010000080.1 GCA_024641785.1 Flavobacteriales bacterium
TTTAAATTGAATCGCCTTATTTTTAGAAATAGAATCTGAAACAATAATGTCTGCTCGATTCATTTTCCA
The DNA here is from genome assembly GCA_024641785.1 of Flavobacteriales bacterium. GTDB lineage: Bacteria > Bacteroidota > Bacteroidia > Flavobacteriales_D > JAHECK01 > JAHECK01. Next base: position 70 of record JAHECK010000080.1, read on the forward strand.
ATCTCCTGTTTCATCTTCAAGATCTTGTGTTATCTCTTTTCGATACATAGAAGAAGTCTGCACTCCTTTTTTAGAAAATTCATAGTAATTCCCTTGATTATAGTTCAATTTTTTAGTCAAAACCGGGAAATAATCGAATAAGATCGATGGAAGCATAGGGTCTGAAATCGCTTCAAAAGTATAAGAGCATTTTTCAGCTTCAGATCCTTTAATAAAAGTGATCCATTCGCTTCGATTTTGGAACTGATCAGGAAAATAATATGAAAATGAATCTGAATATTGATCACTATAATAATCTGCAATTTTAGGTGGGAAATCGACTATAGAAAAGGGATGGGACTGTTTTTCCCTTTGCTGAAAATCATGGGTTTGTCTCATTCCATTTTCATAAATAGAATTGTAAAACAATGAATAATATTCTCTGTCAATAACAAGACTATAGATCAAAACAGGAGATAAAACAGCCAAAATGATCAGCTTCCATCGATCACTTATAGTTGGTACATGCCCAAAAAGAATGAAAAATAAAAAAGGAAATGAAAACAAAAGAACAGAATACTGAAGTACCGGATTGACTTTTATAGAATAAAAATAGGCTATAAAAAAAGGGATAAGAAACCAGGCCAGAGACAAATAGAAGAACTTCCGTTTATTTTTAAGTCCTTGCTCTCTATAGCGCCATGCTATGATTATAATGGCGACTATTATTCCAATGATAAGCCATGAGAAATTAAAGGAATAACGAATATATTCCCATAAATAATCACTTTGGGGGGCACCTAGCCATCCATCACTTCCTCCAACTCCTCCCTTATTTAATTGATAAAAGAAAATAGATAAATGAGGCAGGTAAAGGATAAATATGCTAAGTCCGGAAGCGGCATAAAATAGAAGGCGTTCTCTATTTATAAAAAAGATTCCGCTAACACCAACAATCGCAGCAAATAACAGAGTAAAGTGATGATTATATGCACAAAGGGCACTTGCTATAATGTAATAGATCAGGTGTTTGTTAAATTTTCTATCCGACTTAAAAAGATAAAGCGACCATTGATAGACCATCCATAAACTCAAAAACAATCCGGAAATATAAGGTCGGGCAATTTGACCATGCATGATTGGATAGGCAAGTGCTGCAAGAAATAAAGCGCTCAAAAACGAAACCGAACTATTGTACCATATCTCCGCTATTTTCCAGATCAAATAAACTGCTCCAATACCCATGAGAATAAATGGAAATTTGACCGCGAATTCACTCGCTCCAAAAATAGAGATCCAGTAATAATAAAAGATCTGGACCCCGGCCGGATGAGTATCCGTTAGAACGCCTCCTTTTATTAAATCTGAAAAAGTATCAAAATCAGTTCTGAATAATGCAGAAAACTCGTCATGGGTAAACGGGATTTCAAAAGCATTGTAAAAGCGAAGAACACTCGCTAAAAGTAGAATTAAGAAAAGAAATAGGTTTTCTTTATTAATAATTAATTTCTTCACTTGCTTTTAAATCTATCTATCAAATTTCGGATTCATTCTGAACAATCTAATTTACTCTACCTCTTTTCTTTCGTAAAATATTTGCCAGGTCAATTGCCATGTTAAACCATTATCTACTGATAACTCCCAATTCCAAATAAAATCCATTTCAGTAATTTCTGTAAAAACCATTCTTTGAATGATCATTCTTTCATTTCTCAACTTAGGATCCGTTTGAAATATTCGAGTATCCCCATCAATTATCCCATGAAAATCGAAATACCCTCCCGCGTTATCAGCCCATGCCTGATGCCAGGTGCTATCAGCAAAACTTAAAACTGAGATACTTGTTCCTTTAAATCCCGTAGTGGGATCATTAAAATGCTCCTGGATTACATTGCCATCGAGTGTTTTTACAATATGATTCTCTCCATAACTATAGGAGCTATCAGGATTTAGCCAATGTACATCCCAATCGCCTACCCAGAAATCGAAAGCATTCACAGGGTCTATTTCCTGTATCTTTGCCTCTTGGGAAAACAATTTATCCGAAATGCAAAATAAAATCAAAAGCATAAATAAATGAGAGAGAAAGCGTTTCATCTAAAGTGGTATTCGTTAGTAAAAGCTAAATATACAAATAGAAAACGAGTAGAAATTACTTCAATGAAGCGATATACCATTCAATAGCCAAACTCATTCCTGCTTCCAAATTAAACTCCGGCTTATAATTTAATAAGCGATTTGCTTTCGATATATCCGCCATAGAATGCTTCACATCTCCTTTTCTTTCCTCACCATAAACTGCTTGAAGATCTGCTATTTCAGGAAGTCGGGCTGACAGTTCTTTTTTTATCAATTTGAAAAGAGTATTAAGGTCTTTTCGTTCTCCAAAGGCAACATTATAAATTTGATTAAAAGCATCTGGATTTTCGGTGCTTGCGGCTAGTAAATTAACTTGAATCACATTATCAATGTAGGTAAAATCTCTACTCTGACTACCATCACCGTGAATAATTGGTGATTCCCCATTTAAGAGTGCTTTTATAAATTTTGGGATTGCTGCGGCATAAGCTCCATCGGGATCTTGTCTGCGTCCAAATACATTAAAATAGCGTAAACCGATAACCTTAAGATCGTAGAGATCGGCATAAACTCCTGCATACAATTCATTTACATACTTTGTAACTGCATATGGACTTAATGGTTTTCCTATTTTATCTTCCACTTTTGGGAGATCGGTTAAATCGCCATAGGTGGAAGAACTAGCAGCATAAATAAATCGCTCCACTTTAGATTGCCGAGCGGCTTCAAGAATATTTAAAAACCCGGTATTATTTGTAGAATGGGTTCTTAAAGGATTTTCAATAGATCTTGGAACAGATCCTAAAGCTGCCTGGTGCATGATGATATCCATCCCCTTTGTAGCATTCAAACAAGTTGAAAAATCACGGATATCACCCTCTATTAAATGAAAATTTTCATGTTTTATAAAAGCTTCCAGATTATCTTGCTTTCCGGTTTCGAAATTATCAAGACAGCTTACATCCGCTTCTAATTCCAATAAAGCTTCACAAAGGTTGGAGCCGATAAAACCGGCTCCTCCCGTTACAAGAATTTTTTTTCCTTTTAAACTATGCACTTACTTAGCTAAGTTTACACTTCGGGTCTCTCTGATTACAGTTACCTTAACTTGACCAGGATAAGTCATCTCTTCCTGAATTCTTCGTGCTATTTCGAATGAAAGATTTTCTGATTCTTCATCAGAAACTTTTTCAGATTCTACCAGAACCCTTAATTCTCTACCTGCTTGAATTGCGTAAGATTTCATTACACCCGGATATTCATAAGCAAGACTTTCAAGATCTTTTAATCTCTTAATATAGGATTCTACAACTTCACGTCGTGCTCCTGGTCGTGCTCCTGAAATAGCATCACAAACTTGGATGATCGGAGAGATGAGCGTAGTCATTTCAATTTCATCATGATGGGCACCGATCGCGTTACAGATATCCGGTTTTTCACCATATTTCTCTGCAAGTTTCATCCCTAATAATGCATGTGGCAATTCCGGTTCATCATCAGGAACTTTCCCAATATCATGAAGCAGTCCGGCCCGTTTTGCGAGTTTGGCATTTAATCCTAATTCGGAAGCCATTGTTGCGCAAAGGTTCGCGACCTCACGCGAGTGCTGTAATAAATTTTGACCATAAGAAGATCGGTATTTCATACGTCCAACCATACGGATCAATTCAGGATGCAGACCGTGAATTCCAAGATCGATGGTGGTTCTTTTACCAATTTCCACGATCTCATCACCAATATTTTTCTCCGTTTTCTTAACTACTTCTTCAATCCGTGCAGGATGAATTCGACCATCACTTACCAATTGATGTAATGCTAATCGGGCGATCTCTCTACGAACAGGATCAAAACAAGAAAGAATGATCGCTTCCGGAGTATCATCAACGATAATTTCAACCCCTGTAGCTGCTTCTAAAGCACGTATATTCCTTCCTTCTCTACCAATGATTCTTCCTTTGATCTCATCGCTTTCAATATTAAAAACCGATACCGAGTTCTCAATTGCTTGCTCTGTAGCTACTCTTTGAATGGATTTAACAACGATTTTTCGAGCTTCTGAATTCGCTGTCAATTTTGCTTCATCAGTGATGTCCTTGATCATAGACATAGCTGATGTTTTCGCTTCATTTCTTAAGGCTTCAACCAATTCTTTTTTAGCGTCATCAGCTGAATAAGTTGATATTCTTTCTAATTCCTCAACTTGTTTTTGATGCAGCTTATCAAGTTCCTTTTTCTTTTTATCAATTACACCTAATTGTGTATTCAAATTCTCACGGATTGCATCTACCTCATTTTCCTTTCGCTTACTACTTTCTATCTGTTGAGATAATTGAACCTCTTTGTGTTTTAGTCGGTCTTCGGTAGATTGCGCTTTTCGGTTTCTATCACCTATAAAGTTTTCATGCTCTTCTTTTAATTGTAAAAAACGTTCTTTCGCCTTAACCATTTTATCTTTCATAATGGTCTCTGCTTGAGCTTCAGCGTTATTGATGATCTGATCCCTTTTTCTCGTAGTAATCCAATTAACTACAATAAAAATGATCGCTCCACCAACAATAATTCCTGCTAAAAACCCAACAATAATACTGATTGTATCCATTTTATTGTTTTTGATTAGTAAATAATAAAGGGACTTGGTACTAGGCGATAGATCAGATCAATAAATTGTCGAGTTGACTTTCGATTTGTTTAAGAGATTCGATACATTGATTCAATTCGTTATCGGAAGTATCATTCTTTAATTCGCTTACCGCCTGCAATGCAGTCATAGCTAATAAGTCCTGAGTATCTCTAACAGCATAGGTTGATCTAAGCTTTTTTATGGAATCGTCTATTTCTTTTGCTGCTTTACGAATAGATTCTTCCTCCTCCATAGCAATCGTAAGCGGATAAATTCTTCCTCCTACTGGTATTTTAACCGAAATTTGCTTTTTCATCTTATCTATTCAATAGCGAAACACACTTATCTATCTCTTTCACTAATTCATTAATCTGACGTTTTACCCCATGGGTATCCGTATTGTCCCCGGCCATCTTTCTGGCCATTTTTAATGTTTTAAAACTTTCCTCTTTCTCATTCATCTTCTTCACCAATTCCATATTCCTAAGCTCTAAAGCTACTATTTGGTTCAATAATTGCTTATTCTCTCCCTCCAGACGTTGCTGTTTTTCGCCTAATAAAGTCAATTTTTTTTGAATTGATTTTAATACAACTGGTAGTTCTGATGACATGATCAGGAAAAATTTTAAGATACAAATTTAAAAATGTAGCCACGATAAACCAATATTAACGCCTCAATTGTTAAAAGAATACCATACTTTCTTTAAACATGGCTATTCTCAATGTAATTTTAGCCCCATGACTAAAGAATTATTTTTTCGCTTTCACCAAATGTCCATTTGGATTTTATTGACTTTCTTATTTACAAATGCTTACGCCCAAGAAAAAAGAAATGAGGGTTTTCGATCGCCTCTTGATATACCTCTTTATTTAGCGGGAAATTTTGGTGAACTTAGAAGCAATCATTTTCATACAGGAATTGATATTAAAACGCAAGGCGTTGAAGGGAAAGCTGTTTATGCAATCGAAAGCGGATATATTTCGAGAATTAAAATAAGTACCGGAGGCTATGGAAAGGCGATCTACATTACACATCCGAATGGTTATACAAGTGTATATGGCCATTTATTAAAGGGAAGTGATAAGATCGAAGCTTTTATTCAGAAAAAACAATATGCAAAAAAATCTTTTGAGATAGAGGTTTTTCCGGGTAAAGGAGAACTCCCTTTAGAAAAAGGAGAACTAATTGCTTATTCAGGAAATACAGGTAGTTCAGGTGGTCCTCACTTACATTTCGAAATTAGAGAAACTGCAAGTGAAGAAGCGGTTAATCCACTCCTTTTCGGATTTCCGATCCAAGACAATATTCGACCTATAATCAGTGGAATTAGATTATATACTTTAAGTGATGAGAGTTTTGTAAGTCCTTATTTATCAAATTCATTAGGATATACTGCAGTAGGAAGTTATGGGAATTATCATCTCAAAGATAATCCCCGAATCGAAGCCTTCGGGCAAATAGGTTTCGCTATCAATACCCACGATCTATTAAATGGATATCCAAATAAATGCGGTGTTTATAAAATTGAAATGCGGGTAGATTCAGAACTGGTTTTTGAGACTGATTTTGAAAAATTAAATTTCAGTCATTTGAGATATATAAATACTTATATGGATTATCCTTTATATAGGGATAGTAAAAAACGCTATCATAAACAGTTTATCGGTGAGAATAACTATTTAAAAATATATAGCACACGAAAGAATAACGGGGTCATCGAATTCAATGATGGCAAGGTCCATCACATCAATTATCATATAGTTGATAGTTATGGAAATAGCACTTCCTTATCTTTCGAGGTCTTCGCTTTAAAACAGATCCCAATTCCAATTCGTCGAGAACAAAGTCAGGAAGGATTAACTTTATTTACGGTGAAGGGCCCGAATTTTTACCAGAATGATGCATTTATTATAGATGTCCCTTATCATGCATTGTACGATGATATGGTATTCACATATGAAGAGAAACCCGCTCAAAAAAATACTTATGGACCTATCTATACGATTGGAAATGAAGATTTTCCGCTTCAAAAAAACTTTAGCTTTATAATTAAGGAAAATCCTGTACCTGAAAAATATCAAGATAAAGCCTGTTTTGTAATGATTGAAAAAGATGGGAGTCCAAGTTATATAGGAGGGGAAATAATCGATGGGAAAATGACCATGAAGTCACGCTATTTCGGAAGTTATTCTCTTATGGTCGATACCATTTCCCCTAGGATCACTCCAGTCAATATTTCTCCAAATAAAGATATGAGTACTTACAATACTTTCACCTTAAAAATTTCAGATGCCCTTTCAGGAATCAAAGATTATAGCGGAAAGATCGATGGTCAATGGATCTTGATGGAATACGATACTAAAAAAGAAACGCTGACCTATCGATTTGATAATGAGAAGATCACAAAAGGTCCACATGTTTTCACTCTCTATGTAAGCGATCAAAAAGGAAATATGAAGAATTATGAGGCTGCTTTTATTCGTTAAATCCAGATTAATTAATAGAACAGCGTAATGAGACTTGAAAATGTAATAAAATCAAGTGTTTTACGGATTTAAGCATAGCATCGCTATGGTTTCATTCGAAAATACAGCGTAGCGGTTGATTTTGCAGCAGTTTCAAGTCGGAATAGGTTTTCTATTGAATATTCTGGGTTAAATTGGATCCACATCGGCATAGATCCGTACCCCTTTAAATTCTTTTATTGAAATTAGATGATCTATTTCCGATTGAATAAATGAACGCACTTTTAGCGTAGGCATATCGCGTTCCAGTTTCAGTAGAATATGAATATGGAATTTATTTCGGATCCGTGATACAAATGGAAATTCCGGACCTAATACGCGATCATTTAAGGATAATTTTAATCGATCGGCGAGTTGAATGGCAGCAATATTAACCAAGGCTTTATTTTTATCGACCATAATAATTCGAATTAATCGATAAAAAGGAGGATACTTATATTGCTTTCTTTCAACGATCTCCTTGCTATAAAAGGCATCGTAATTATGATTCTTAACTTCGTCGAGCACCCAATGTTCAGGATATCTCGTTTGAATAACTACTTTTCCCTGTTTACTGAGTCTTCCGGCCCTTCCCGCAACCTGAACCATCATTTGAAAAGCACGCTCAAAAGCCCTATAATCCGGGAAATTAAGCATTTGATCAGCATTTAAAATTCCAACCAATTGCACATTATCAAAATCCAATCCTTTCGATAACATTTGAGTTCCAACCATAAGGTCTATTTCTCTAGCTTCAAACCGGTTCAATATGTTTTCGTAAGCATTTTTACATCTGGTAGTATCCAGATCTAAACGGGCCATCTTTTTATTAGGAAATAAAGCAGCGATATCTTCTTCTATGCGTTCGGTTCCATGTCCGGGCATGGCTAATTTATGACTTCCACATGCAGGACATTTTATAGGCGGACTATAATTTTTACTGCAATAATGACAACTAAGTATATGATTATGCATATGGTAAGTAAGATTCACATCACAGTCATCACAGCGAGGGATCCAGCCACAAACCTTGCATAGCCACAAGGGTGCATAGCCTCTTCTATTTTGAAAATAAATCACCTGATGCCCCTTATCAAAATCATATCGGGTGAGGTCGATCAAAAGCCTGCTAAAAATGGTCGCATCCCATTTCTCTGCTTTTTCTTTTTTTAGATCAACGATTACTACTTCCGGTAATTTTATATCACCAAAACGTTTTTTAAGTCGAACCCAATTGTATTTCCCCTCCATAGCCAACCACCTACTTTCAAGAGAAGGAGTAGCAGATCCCAGAATGAGTTTACTATCCATGATCTTTCCAAGCATGATTGCCGAATCGCGAGCATGATATCTTGGAGAGGGCTGATGTTGTTTCAACGAGCTATCATGCTCTTCATCCACGATAATTAATCCCAGATTTTTAAAGGGAAGGAAAAGTGCAGAACGAGCACCTAAAATAATTTGACCCCCATTTTTATCATTTGTTAAAACCTTTTTCCAGATTTCGACACGTTCATCTTTCTTAAACTTCGAATGATATACTCCGATCGCACTTCCAAAATACTTTTTTAATCTGCTTATCAGATGCTGTGTTAATCCAATCTCCGGAAGAAGATAGAGCACTTGCTCTCCCCTATCGATCGCTTCTTGAATAAGGTGTGCATAAACCAGCGTTTTTCCTGATGAAGTAACTCCTTCAAGCAATGTATTTGGATGCTCTTTCCAGCCTTCACGAATCTTTATGATCGCTTCTTTTTGCTCTCCGATCAATAAGGGTAATGGCAAGATTTCATTCGAAAAAGTTTCAATTCGGTCCACTTCGATCTCTTCTTCGATAAGAATCCCTTTTTTGTATAAGGGCTGCAATGCGGCAACAGAACGGTCTAATCGTTTTACAATTTGCTTTCGCTTTACATGCTTTGTTCTTCCTGATAAAATAGCACTCAACTCTACGTAGGCCAAAAGAACATCGAGTTGCTTTTCTTGTTTTTGCAATATATCCATGGCCTTTTGCACCCCTTCTTCACTATTGAATTCCTCCGATATTTTTACGAATACTTCTCTTTTTGCTTTATAACTATCTTTAATTTCTTCGGCGGTAAAAACAATTCCTCTATCGATCAGTCTTTTAATAATAGCAGGAACTTGCTTCGATGTGCTGAGGTCCTGGAGCATAATACCTTCGCTTTCACGAATAAGCTGAAATATTCTGTTTTCTTCACGACTCAGCTCTTCAAAATGAATATCCACTTCCTTATCAGCCAGAAGAACTGTTTGACTTGAAAACTTCATATTTGCCGGCAAAGCTGCATTCATAACATCGCCTTGATTACACATATAATATGACGCCATCCATTTCCAAAATTGAATTGCCTTTTCGGAGATGATCGGCTCATCATCGATAATTAAGTCAAGATATTTAGCTTCGTATTTTGGATTTGCTTCAGTTTTTATTTCGCAGATAATTGCGGTATAGAGTCGTGTTCTTCCGAATTGTACAATGGTCCTTTTCCCCACTTGAACATCATTATTAAGCTCAAATGGAACTCGGTAAGTATACCTTTCCGGCACCGCTAAAGGAACTATAACATCTACGAATAAAGTAACTCTTTCCATGCTTAAGCGAAGGTACATTAATCAAAGAATATCAAATAGCATTTTAACTAGTAAAGAATCGACATTTTATTATATTTAGCAAGTTATTGACAAACAAGATGATATGAGAACCCTTTTACTTATTCCATTTTTTTTTATTTCTATAAGTTCATTTTCACAAAGTAACTGCTCTACTTCATCAGAGGTTACGGTAGGGCAATACACTGCTCCCAACCCCGAAACTTGGTATTCTTTTACACCGGATTCTACCGGTGAATATGAACTCACAACTTGTGATTTGAGTACATGTGATACAAAAATATATGTCTATAGTTTTTGCACTGGGCTTAGCTATAATGAGGGTGCTTTAAATACCATTGGATATAATGACGATGCTTGTGGAGGCCTGCAGTCTTTTGTAAGTATTATTTTACAAGCCGGAAATGAATATTTCATCAGAATAGGAGATTATAACACTGCATGTAGTGGTCAAAGCATTACCTGGGAACTTACAGCAATTAATGTTGAAGCTCCTTTGGATTGTGGTGATGATCAAATTTTGGTTCAAGTAGTGATCGTTCCTGACGCTTACCCTTATGAGATCTCCTGGGATCTTAAAGATTCTGATGGTAATTTGCTAATGGAAGGCGAAGCTGAAGGTGCCAGTTTTTGTGCGGATTCGTCGACTTGTTTGATCTTTTCCATATATGATTCTTATGGTGATGGTATCCTAGGAAATGGAGGGTATTGGCTGTATTACGATAATGAATTGATCACTAATAATGGAAGTTATGGTTATGGAGAACAAATTGAAATGGCTTGTCCTCCCGGCTTTAGTTGTTTAACAGCATTAGAAATTGATGAAGGTTTTTACACTACGGAAGAAGGTGAATATTGGTATGTTTTTCAAGCAGATAGTACAGGAACTTATGAAATAAGCACTTGCTATGAAAATGACTGTGATACGAAGATCTGGTTATACAATACATGCTTTGGGATTAATGCTACAGACGATTATGTGGGGACTACATATTTTTCAGATAATGAAGGAGGCTGTGATAGTTTAGCGAAATTACATGCCATATTTGAGGTAGGTGAGATTGTATATATTCGAATCGGCGGAACGACTTCATGTGATTTGAACGCAATAGAATGGAGTGTAAATTACGACGGTCCAGTAGTTGGATGTATGGATCCTTTATCTTGCAATTACAACCCTCTGGCAACAGTATCAGATAGCTGTTATTTTCCGGGAGATAGCTTATGCCTCGATGGTCCTGACCTTACAATTTTACATGATGAATTGGTAAATTCGATGGTACTGGGAACTACAACTGCTAGTTTTTGTGATGTGGAAGAACAATGTGTGACCGGAATGGGTCAACGTGATCTAATTCGTTTTTCTACCTGGATCGCTAATATTGGAAATGTCGATTATTACATAGGAGATCCCGTCGATAATCCGGATCAGTTTGATTTTGAAAATTGTCATGGACATACTCACTATAAAGGCTATGCTGAATACATTCTTTACGATACCAGTGGAGTTCCATTACCGGTAGGTTTTAAAAATGGATTTTGTGTAATGGATATCAGTTGCTGGGATGGTCAGGCAAAATATGGCTGCAGTAATATGGGAATCACGGCTGGATGTGCCGATGTTTATGGAGCAGGAACCTCATGTAATTGGATCGACGTTACTGATATTGCAGATGGTACTTATACTTTTGTTGCCCGTACGAATTGGGATCAATCACCAGATGCACTGGGTCACATGGAAACGAATTTTGAAAACAACTGGACTCAGGTATGTTTTACATTATACCATGATGCAAGTGGCAATTTGGCTTTCGATGTACTTGATGAATGTGAAGCATTTACAGATTGCGAAGGAACTCCATTTGGAGCAGCTATTCCTGATTGTACAGGCGAATGTGCCGGAACAGCTCAAATTGGAGATCTATCCGGTAATGAAGTCCAAGAATTAGAAGATGCTGAATTATACTTGATGAACATCTTAGGCAATGATGTTGAGAATACCTCTTGTACTGATGTGAATGCAGATAGTTTGATTACGATCACAGATGCTGCTCAATTAGTAGATTGTATTATCTATGGTGCAAATCATCCACACGACGGAGGTTTGGAGCATAATCATTGTAATTTCCCAAGTGGATATGTAGATATATCTGATACCGTTTGGCTGCAGATAGCGAATGTAAACTGGGAAGAAAACTATGTCGATATTGAAATGCGTAATCCTTATAAGAAAGTGGTTGGCTATCAATTTAATATGAGCGGACTTCAGATATTAAACGTTGAAAACACAGGCGATACTATTGATTATCCGGTTGATCCAATGTTTACATTTGGAGGAACGCAGGTATTGTCCTTATCATTTGAAGATTCTTTAATCGCAAAAAATCAAATTTATAAACCGCTTTGCAGAGTTTATTTCTTTGATGAAACAGTCTCACAAACCATTTGTATTGAAAATATCATCGATATTGTAAATGAAAACTATTCGAATGTGATCACAGTGATAGAAAATCCTTGTGTAAGCAATATTTCAATTGGTATTCAGGAATTAAACAATTCACTCGTTTCGATAAGTCCTAATCCCTTTAATGAATCTACTGTGCTAAAGTTTATTTCGGGCGAACGTCCGGAAAGGATGCTTTTAATTGACATAAGTGGTAGAGTGGTACAGGAATTTATTGTTAATAATGATGAGATTCTAATTGAAAAAGGAAGCTTATCACCGGGTAGTTATTTTCTTGTTTTTCAAGGCCAGTACACATTTACAAAGAAAATTATAATTCAATAATAAAATCGTTCAAAACCTTTTTGATAAATAGTAGTAAAATAGTATCCATAAGCAGTTTATTCTGCAAGGTTTAATTAAATTTGTTTTTAAGGCTAAACACAAATAACCCGATTTTATGTTAACTATTAAAAGTATTATAAAGCATTCATTTCTGATTATAGGGCTTGGATTATTTTTTGTTCAATGTACAAGTGAAAACGATACCATAAAATCAGAAGATCCTATTGAAGGTGAAAATGCGATCAATAATGGCTCGAGTATAATGAATTTCGATGGTCAATTATTTAGTATCCCTTCTCCAATTCAAACAGCTCATTTAATCAAAGCCTCGGGTTCTGAATACAACAGCAACCTTCTAAACAGTATAGATAACATCAATAAGTACAACAGCACTTATAAGCAGGCTTTAAATCTTGGGATTTACGGAGCTGATTTCGCTTACGCTTCTTATTATGAGCAAGACCAGACTTCTATCCAGTACATGAAGAATTTAAAGAAACTTCTTGATGCACTTGATCTTTCGTCGGTTGTAGACGAAGATTTTGTTGAACGTATTGGTGAGAATATTAATAATAAGGATTCCTTGATGGCGATTTCTTCTACTATGTTTAGAACAGCCGATAATTATTTAAAAAGCAGTGATCAGTCAAATGTTGCCGGTTTGATTCTGGCAGGTGGTTTTATTGAATCGCTTTATTTTTCGAGTAATTTGGCTAAAATGGATGCAAGTAAAGAATTAGCTAAACGAGTTGGAGAACAAAAACTTACCGTTTCTAATATTGTAATACTTCTTTCAAAGAATACAGATGAGGAAGTAAAATCACTTATTAAAGAGTTTAATGAACTGGAAAGCATTTTTGAGAAAGTTGAATTGAGTTATCAATATGCTCGACCTGAAACTGATCCTGTTAAAAAACAAACGATCATAAAAAGTACTACTCAAGTGAATGTTAGTGATGAAGTATTAGAAGAAATACTTGTAAAAATAACCTCAATAAGAACGCTTATAACTGGATAATCAGAACATTATGAAATCATATATTACACTATTCATTTTTATTCTTATTTCAAGTTTGAGCTTTGGCCAATGCGATGAAATAGCATTAACAACTGAAGCTAACTTTACTGCTGAATACATTTCTGATGGACAAACCTACAGAGCGCTATTAGTGGATGATCAAATGGCCGAATTTAATTCTATATTTTTTGGTGGAACCACATATAGGATAGCGGCATCATCAGGGAAATTAAAAGGGATCGTTTTTAATGTATTAGATCAAAATAGAAATGTATTATTTACTAGTTCGGATTATCAAAATGCCGATTTTTGGGACTTTAAAGTTGAAAATACTATCAATTGTATAATTGAAGCTCATTTAGATCAAAGCGTTCAAAATTCTGGTTGTGCAGTAGTTTTGATCGGCTTTAAAGAATAAATTGTTGATCTCTGAATGAGTTCGAAAATCCTCAAAGCCTTAATGCAACTTTTTGCGGTAATCGCAAAAGTTGAAAATCATGAGCCTAATGAAGGGGATGCTGCCATCATCAGAAAACTTCTTGAACGTCAATTAAATTTCTCTTTAGTAGAAGAGTATTTAGCACTCTATTTTCAGCATTTAGATAAATTCAGAAAAAGAAATATTTCTTCAAGTTCCACTAAAGTTCTTCGAATTTGTAGTGAGATCAATAAAGAACAACAGCTAAGTCAGAGAGAAAGAGTAATTATTATTGTTCGTTTATTTGAATTTATATACTCAAACGGAGGTTCTGTTAGTGAAATAGAACTCGAATTTGTTGATCTTGTAGCTGATGCTTTTAAAGTAGATCCAAATGAATTTGCGAGCATTAAAGAATTCGTTTCAGACGATGCTACTCAAGCAGATGACCATCTTCTGCTTCATGTCCATAGCGGCGAAAAGAAATTTATAAAATCTCAGGAAATAATACTTGATGGGGTAAGTGATCATTTAATCATTATTAATGTTCCAAGTGCGCAAAGCTTATTTTTTAAAAGTTTTGGATCACAAGAAATTTATCTTAACAATCAATTAATAAATAATAATTTCATTCAAACCTTGAACCCGGGCTCATCCATTCGGGTATCAAAATTACAAACCATCTATTTCAGTACTATTCAGGGTAAGTTTATGGCTAATCCTGATGAAGAGCAGATCTTATTTGAGGTACGTAATATTGAATATCATTTTAAATCAGGGAAAAAAGGCCTTCATGAATTTTCTTTTACAGGAAAGTCAGG
>JAHECK010000191.1 GCA_024641785.1 Flavobacteriales bacterium
AAAAGCCATGCAGGTCTTGAAGAGCAATGGCTATACTAATTTGTATGAATTGAACAATGGATTTATGGGATGGCAAAGTGCCGGACTTCCATACCTAACTCCGTGATAGAATGAAAATGAACTTGCCCATTACACGAATTTTAAGAATCGCTCTAGGTATCTTTTTTTTATTTTCTGCCTATGGGGAAAAAAGTTGGGGAATTGGAATTCTGGGTTCTGTATTGCTTATTCAAGGGATCTTAAATGTAGGCTGTGGTTTTGGAGCTAAGGCCTGTGCCCCTTCAAAAAATCCTAAGTATAATTCTGGTTTCGATCCGGATAAAGCCTTTAAAAAGCTAAATTATTAGTACCTTAACAGGTCATTTATTTTAATGTTATGGCTAATTTATTAATTAGGATCATCATCCTGTTTTTTCTTATCACTATCGGGATATCCTGTGGAAATAGCGGCAATAAATTAGATAAGAAGGAAGACAAGGCACGTTCAGAAAAAGAACAGGAGTACTACTTAGATCAGGGAAAGATCATCGCTTCAAAAACATTTGAAACACTTTCAAAGGAACTGAGTGTAAAGATCGGCGAAGAGGGAGTAGCAGGCGCTATAAAGTACTGTAATGTAAATGCATTAGGCCTTACAGATTCTATAGCAGATTTATATTCTGTAGAGGTAAAAAGAGTAAGCGATAAGATCAGAAATCAGAATAACAGGGCTGATTCCATTGAATTGGCTGTTATTAGCGGCTATAGAGATATGATGAGCAAGGGGGAACAATTAGAGCCGATACTAGTTCAAGAAGCTGCTAAAGTTCGCTTTATGGCTCCTATTATTTTAAAGGAGCTTTGCCTAAACTGTCACGGAGTTCCGGGAACGAATATCCTTGATCAAAATATGGAAGTGATAAATCAATATTATCCTCAGGATAGAGCGATAGATTATAGCTTGGGAGATCTGCGAGGAATATGGAGTATTAGTTTTAGTAAACAATGACACTTAAAGAGGTATTATTATCAAATTCTATTGTACTGATGGATTTTCAATCGGATGATTGTCCACCCTGTAAATTAATCAGGAAAGAACTTGAAAAAGTGAGGGAGGAATTAGGTGAAGATCTGGGAATATTTTTAGTAGATCAAAAGGAACAGGAAGCTGTTTTTAAAGCATTCGAAGTTCGATCATTACCTCATTTAAAATTATTTAAAGATGGTCGGCCCGTATGGGCATATACCGGATTGATTGCAAGTGAGGAGATCATTGATGAAATAAATAAATTCATATAAAATAAAATGGCCAATTTTAGTGAGTTAATAAACGCTGAAAAACCTGTTTTAATTGATTTTTCAGCTGAATGGTGCGGACCATGCAAGGCCATGGCACCCATTTTAAAAGAACTGGCATCTATTATGGGGGATCGCATCCGCATCCTAAAAATAGACGTTGATAAAAACCCAAAAGTGGCTGCTAATTATCAAATCCAGGGAGTACCCACCCTGATCTTGTTTAAAAATGGGCAGATTTTATGGAGACAGTCCGGTGTAGCTCCTGCTGTTCAACTTGAGAGTATTATAAAGCGCTATTTATAATCCTTTTTTTTGAAATAAGACTCAAAACTTCTTTTCAGCTAATAAAATTTAACCTTTTATAAGCTTTTTACAGCCCGCTTTTTCGTAACTTAGAAAGGAGAAATGTTCTTTGAATAAATTTAAAATATCGTAGTTATGAAAACCTTAGAACTAGAGAGAAAAACCGGAGTATGGATCGATAAGCAAAAAGCTATTATCATATCATTTTTTGGAAATGATATCAATGTTAAAAAAATTGAATCCGGAATCGAAACACGCGAGCGAGTGGATGGAGAAAGCGGTCATATCAGTCGCTTTGGAAGTCAATCCCTGAACCCTGAATCAAAAAAGGAAAACAGATTGAATGAGCAGAGTAAGATTTTTCTTAAAAAGGTTGTAGAAGAATTGAGCCATTCAGATGAGTTTGTCATCTTCGGACCCTCAACGATGAAAATGGAACTGGCGAAGGAATTGAAAGATAAAAGCGGTTTAGGCGCCCGTTTAAAAGGAATAGAAAGTGCCGATGACATGACCGAAAACCAATTAAATGCTTGGGTGAAGTCATTTTTTAAATTATAGTTCATAGGCCCAGTAAATTTATTTTTCAGCATTATTATTTGGCCTTCCGATTCTTAAATAATTTTTTTAAATTAGCCTTAACCAATTGAAAAACACCTTTCTAGAATTTTAATAAACCTAACTGGCTTGAATTGTAAAATGCTGCTAAAGGAATTATTATTGACTTGAATAAGATGTTTGGCTTTTGGCTGATGCAATAGATCTTGATATAATTATTGAGTTTATGCATTTCTTTTGCTAACCAAAAACCACAAAAATGAAAAAATTATTACGTTTTTTTGCCTATGCCCTGGCCACTTTAGCCCTCCTGATCCTTTTAGGATTTTTATACATTCAAATAAAGGGAATCCCTAGTTATGATACTGTCACTATAGACTATCATGCCACTCCAACCCCGGAACGAATAGATCGTGGGCGAAAATTAGTGGGTTCCTTATGTATAGGCTGTCATATCAATAGAGAGGCAGGTAATTTAGGTGGCCAGTTTATGCCGGATGCACCCCAAGAATTTGGAAAGATCTATTCACAAAATATTACAGGAGATAAGACCTATGGTATCGGTGAATGGACCGATGCTGAGATCGTTTATTTACTTCGCACAGGGATCAAAAGAGATGGAAAATATGCCCCTCCCTACATGGCCAAATTACCCTTTTTATCAGATGAGGACATGGCTTCGATCATCGTCTTTCTTCGTTCAGATGATCCTTTGGTTGCTCCAAGCCCAATTGCCGATACACCTTGTGAACCAAGCTTTTTGACCAAATTTCTCAGCAATACCTTGTTTAAACCAATGCCTTATCCAAGCGCTGCAATTCCAATGCCCGACACTTCAAATACTGTAGAATGGGGTCGATATATGGCCTATAATATGGAATGTTTTTCATGTCATTCCGCTGATTTCAAAAGCAATGATTTTCAACATCCTGAGAAGAGTGCAGGTTTTTTTGGAGGGGGAAACAAACCTCTAAATTTGGAAGGAGAAGTAATGCTTACACCTAATTTAACCCCTGATAAAGAAACAGGAATAGGAAACTGGACGAAGCAACAGTTCATTGCTGCCGTAAAATCAGGAAAGGTGGATGGTCAGGAAGCATTACGCTATCCCATGAACCCTTACGTTCGTTTATCGGATGAGGAGGTCGGAGCAATCTACGATTATTTGAGAACCATACCAGCCATAAGCAATAAAGTAGAGCGGAGCGGACTTTAATTTCTATTCATTTTATAGTGTAAAAAGTGAAAATCACTAATGCTTTCATAAATTTACTTTATGAAAAAAGAAGAATTGATCGTTCGAATTAAACAAAATGATAACACTATCCAACAATATATAAGTGACTTGACGGTGGAGGAGTTAAATCAGGCCCCTCCCGAAAAATGGAGTCCGATAAAACATCTTGATCATCTTCTACGCTCTGTGCAACCCTTAAATAAGGCACTTAAAATTCCGCTTCCAGGTTTACGTATTCTTTTCGGACAAGCAAATAGGGAGGGGAGAAGCTATGAAGCACTGGTCGCTAAATACCATCTTAAACTCTCGGAAGGCGGAAAAGCAAGTGGACGTTATATTCCCACAAAACGACAAGAAGCAAATAAGTTACTGAAGCAATTTAAAGAACAGAATAAGATGTTATGCAAAAACCTTTCTAAATGGAAGGAAGAAGACTTAGATCGCTATGTGCTTCCTCATCCTTTGCTTGGTAAATTGACCATTCGTGAAATGATCTA